>NZ_JBHYVA010000035.1:24707-26036 GCF_042750055.1 Streptomyces sp. NPDC059456 | reverse complement strand
TATTGGGCGCCCCCCCGCGCCCGCGGGGGCCCCCGGCGGGGCGGGGGGGCTAGCGGTGGGGCCCCCGGGGGGGCGCGCCCCGGGGCGCCCCCCCCCGGCCGGGGGGGGCCCCTTCGCCGTCACACTCGGTCGCATGGACTTCGAGATCCGGGCCGCCGAGCCCGCCGAGTACGAGCACCTGGGCGAGATCACCGGGCAGGCCTACACCGGGGACGGGCTGCTCGACCTGAACGAGGACGACCACTACCTGAACGTCCTGCGCGATGTCGCGGGGCGGGCCGACGCGGGCGACGTGCTCGTCGCCACGCGCGACGGCCGGCTGCTCGGCGGCGTGACGTTCGCCGCACCCGGCAGCCGCCTCGCCGACGTCGCGGGCCCCGGCGAGGCCGAATTCCGCATGCTGGCGGTGTCGGCCGGGGCGCGCGGCGCGGGGGTCGGGGAGGCCCTCGTACGGGCCTGCATCGAGCGCGCACGGGCCCTGGACGGGGTGACGGCGCTGGTGCTGTCCACCCAGCCCGCCATGCTCGGCGCCCAGCGGATATACGCCCGCCTGGGCTTCGTCCGCACCCCGGAACTCGACTGGTCGCCGGTCCCCGCGCTGACCCTGCTCACCTACCGGCTGGAGCTGTAACACCACGCTCAGCAAGGGGCCGACACAACATGTGGGGGGTCACGCATCAAGGGCCCCCCACATGTATGCTCGTCCTCGCTGTCGTCGCAGGGGAATCCGGTGGGAATCCGGAACTGTCCCGCAACGGTATGAAGTACACCCATTGGTGTCACCGCAAGTCCGATGACCTGCCGACAGTGCGCCCGGCTCGACCGAACCGGGTGTCGATACGTCCGGGCCTCGCGGTTGGGCCGGTGGACGCCGCGCGGTGCTGCTCTGCCATGCCCGCACGCGCCCGCTCGCGCCCGCACCGCAGGTGTCCCGGAGCCGAGCGAGGGAGAGCTCCCCCCGTGACCATCGCGCCTTCCGCACCGCGCGCCGAGTCCGACCCGTCCGACACCGGAATCGAGACCGGGGGACCTGGGGCCGCGCTGCTGCGGACCCTCACCGAGCTGACGGCCGACCTCCCCGACACCGACCCCGGCCGGGTCGCCGCCGCCGCGCGGCGCGGGCGCAGCGCCGCCGCCGACGAGGCCGAACTGCGCGCCCTGGCCACGGAGGCCGCCGCCGGTCTGATCTCCGAGGACCCGGCGTACTCCCGGCTCGCCGCCCGGCTGCTGACGCTGGCCGTCGCCGAGGAAGCCCCCGGCCAGGGAGCCACCTCCGTATCCCCCACCCTCCGGGTCGGTCACCCCGAGGGCCGGTTCGCGGACCGCCCC
>NZ_JBHYVA010000035.1:0-24697 GCF_042750055.1 Streptomyces sp. NPDC059456 | reverse complement strand
GCAGAGTAAGCCGCAGGACAGGGAGACAACTACTTCTCAGCATACGTCGAGGTCGGTCACCGCGAGGGCCTGATCGCGGACCGCACCGCCGAGTTCGTGGAGCTGCACGCGAGCCGCCTGGACGCGCTGGTCGAGCACACGCTCGCCGAGGGCGCCGACGACCGCTTCGGCTTCTTCGGCCTGCGCACCCTGCACAGCCGCTACCTGCTGCGCCACCCGATCACCCGCCAGGTGATCGAGACCCCGCAGCACTTCATGCTGCGCGTGGCGTGCGGTCTCGCCGAGAACGACAGCGTCCAGGCCGTCGAGGAAGTGGCCTCGCTGTACCGGCTGATGAGCCGCCTCGACTACCTGCCGTCCTCCCCCACGCTCTTCAACTCCGGCACCCGGCACCCGCAGATGTCCTCCTGCTACCTGCTGGACTCCCCGCTGGACGAGCTGGACTCGATCTACGACCGCTACCACCAGGTCGCCCGCCTGTCGAAGCACGCCGGCGGCATCGGCCTCTCGTACTCCCGCATCCGCGCCCGCGGTTCGCTGATCCGCGGTACGAACGGCCACTCCAACGGCATCGTGCCGTTCCTGAAGACCCTCGACGCCTCCGTCGCCGCCGTGAACCAGGGTGGCCGCCGCAAGGGCGCCGCCGCCGTCTACCTGGAGACCTGGCACGCGGACATCGAGGAGTTCCTGGAGCTCCGCGACAACACCGGCGAGGACCAGCGCCGCACGCACAACCTGAACCTGGCGCACTGGGTGCCGGACGAGTTCATGCGCCGCGTCAACGCGGACGCCGACTGGTCGCTGTTCTCCCCGGCCGACGTGCCCGAGCTGGTCGACCTGTGGGGCGACGAGTTCGACGCCGCCTACCGCAAGGCCGAGGCGGACGGCCTGGCCCGCAAGACCATGCCCGCGCGCGACCTGTACGGCCGGATGATGCGCACCCTCGCGCAGACCGGCCAGGGCTGGATGACCTTCAAGGACGCCTCCAACCGCACGGCGAACCAGACCGCCGAGCCGGGCACCGTCGTCCACTCCTCGAACCTGTGCACCGAGATCATCGAGGTCACCAACGACGGCGAGACCGCCGTCTGCAACCTCGGCTCGGTCAACCTGGGCGCCTTCGTGCTCCCCGAGACGGGTGACATCGACTGGGAGCGGCTGGACGAGACCGTCCGCACCGCCGTCACCTTCCTCGACCGCGTGGTCGACATCAACTTCTACCCGACCGAGCAGGCCGGCCGCTCCAACGCCCGCTGGCGTCCGGTGGGCCTGGGCGCGATGGGCCTCCAGGACGTCTTCTTCAAGCTGAAGCTGCCGTTCGACTCCGCCGAGGCGAAGGCGCTGTCCACCAAGCTCTCCGAGCGGATCATGCTGGCCGCGTACGAGGCCTCCTGCGACCTCGCCGAGCGCAGCGGACCGCTCCCGGCCTGGGAGCAGACCCGTACCGCCCGCGGTGTCCTGCACCCGGATCACTACGACACCGAGCTGAACTGGCCGGAGCGCTGGGACGCCCTGCGCGCACGCGTCACGAAGTCCGGCATGCGCAACTCGCTGCTCCTCGCCATCGCCCCGACGGCGACGATCGCCTCGATCGCCGGTGTGTACGAGTGCATCGAGCCGCAGGTCTCCAACCTGTTCAAGCGCGAGACGCTGTCGGGCGAGTTCCTCCAGGTCAACGGCTACCTGGTGGAGGCGCTCAAGAAGCTCGGCGTGTGGGACGCGCAGACCCGCGAGGCGCTGCGCGACTCCAGCGGCTCGGTCCAGGGCTTCGGCTGGATCCCGGCCGAGGTGCGCGAGCTGTACCGCACGGCGTGGGAGATCCCGCAGCGCGGTCTGATCGACATGGCGGCGGCCCGTACGCCGTTCCTCGACCAGTCGCAGTCGCTGAACCTGTTCCTGGAGACGCCGACCATCGGGAAGCTGTCCTCGATGTACGCGTACGCCTGGAAGCAGGGGCTGAAGACCACGTACTACCTGCGTTCGCGCCCGGCGACGAAGATCGCCCGCGCCGCGCAGGCGGCCACCCCCGCAGCGCTCCCCCTGGCCGACGCCGCCGCCGAGGCCGCGGCCGCGGAAGCGCTCGCCTGCTCCCTTGAGAACCCCGAGTCCTGCGAGGCCTGCCAGTAATGAGCTCCACCGACAAGAAGAACCTCCTCGACCCGGGCTTCGAGCTGACGCTGCGTCCCATGCGCTACCCGGACTTCTACGAGCGCTACCGGGACGCGATCAAGAACACCTGGACCGTCGAGGAGGTCGACCTCCACTCGGACGTCGCGGACCTCTCGAAGCTGACGCCCGCCGAGCAGCACATGATCGGCCGTCTGGTCGCGTTCTTCGCGACGGGCGACTCGATCGTCTCGAACAACCTGGTGCTGACGCTCTACAAGCACATCAACTCCCCGGAGGCGCGCCTGTACCTGTCGCGCCAGCTGTTCGAGGAGGCCGTGCACGTCCAGTTCTACCTGACGCTGCTCGACACCTACCTGCCCGACCCGGACGACCGCGCGGCCGCGTTCGACGCGGTCGAGGAGATCCCGTCGATCCGCGAGAAGGCGCAGTTCTGCTTCAAGTGGATGGACTCGGTCGAGAAGATCGAGCGCCTGGAGACCCAGGCCGACCGCCGCCGCTTCCTGCTGAACCTGATCTGCTTCGCGGCGTGCATCGAGGGCCTGTTCTTCTACGGCGCCTTCGCGTACGTGTACTGGTTCCGCTCGCGCGGCCTGCTGCACGGCCTCGCCACCGGCACCAACTGGGTGTTCCGCGACGAGACCATGCACATGAACTTCGCGTTCGAGGTCGTGGACACCGTCCGCAAGGAGGAGCCGGAGCTCTTCGACGACGCCCTCCGGCAGCAGGTCACGGACATGCTGAAGGAGGCCGTGGAGGCGGAGCTGCAGTTCGGCCGCGACCTGTGCGGTGACGGCCTGCCGGGCATGAACACCGAGTCGATGCGCGAGTACCTGGAGTGCGTCGCGGACCAGCGCCTGGTCCGCCTCGGCTTCCCGCCGGTGTACGGCTCGCAGAACCCGTTCTCGTTCATGGAGCTCCAGGGCGTGCAGGAGCTGACGAACTTCTTCGAGCGCCGTCCGTCGGCCTACCAGGTCGCGGTCGAGGGCACGGTCGACCTGGACGAGGACTTCTAAGTCCCCACCGGCCGCCGCCGTACGGCTTGATAGCGTCCCCGCCCATGGGGAGCAACACCCGGTCCTCCGGGTTCTCGGGCGGGGGCGCTTCGTCGTGTCCGGGGCCGGCCGGCACGGCCGCCGGCCGGTGGGCGGGACGCGCCCGGCTGCGGCCGGGCGGCCTGCTGTACGGGGGCGCCGTCGGGTCCGCCGGTGTGCACGCGCACCACTCCGTGCAGGTCATCGCGGCGCTGGGCGGCGACGAGCTGCTGCTGGCCGGGCCGGACGGGGAACCCTTCGGGTGCCGGGCGTACGTGGTCCCGGCCGGGGTGCGCCACGCGGTGCTGCGCGGGGTGCCGTGCGGGGTGGTGCTGCACTACGACCCGCTCTCCTCCGCGGGGCGCCGGCTCGCGGCGCTGGCCGGGGACGCGGGGGACCTCGTACCGGCCGAGACCCTGCCCGCCGACGCCTTCGAGGCGGCGTGCGCGCTGGACGCCGTACTGCCCGGAGGGCCGCAGCCCGTCGCGGCGGCGCATCCGGGGCTGGCGCGGGTGCTGGAGTGGCTGCCCGGCCGGGAGCCGGTGCCGCTGTCCCGGGCGGCCGAGGTGGCGTGCCTGTCGGAGAGCCGTCTCGCGCACCTGTTCCGGGCGGAACTCGGGCTGCCGTTCCGGCCGTACGTGCTGTGGCTGCGGCTGATGCGGGCCGCCGAACTGTCCTCCCGGGGGCACTCCCTGACGGACGCGGCGCACGGCGCGGGCTTCGCGGACGGGGCGCATCTGAGCCGCGTGTGGCGGCGGATGTTCGGGATCGCGCCGTCGGACTTCACCCGCACCGTCCGGTGGATGTAGCAGGTTCGTTCAAGCATCGGCGGGCCCGCGGCGCCACCGTGGACGCATGAGAAAAACGATCAGGAAGTGCGTGGCCGCCTGTACGGGCAAGACCATGCCGGCCGCCGTCCGCCGGGCCTTCGAGGACGAGCTGCGCCGCGCCCGCGACGCCGCGCCCGACACCCGGGCCATGTGGACCGCCCTGGAGCGGGCGCACATCATCTCCCAGGCCTGGGCCTGGCCCCACACCCGTGCCCACTGGCACATGTTCCGGCTCGCGGTGCGCTGCCGGGACCGGGCGGAGACGGTAGGTCAGGTGGTGCGGATCCTGGTGGCCGGGGCCGGGTCGCTGACCGGGCGCGTGCCGTGGGGGAACACCGGGCGTACGGCGGTGGGCATCTCGACGCCGATGCCCCTGCCGGACGATCTGCGGCTGCTGCTGGGCCGCGGCTAGCGGACGGCCGCCCCGGGCCCGGTGCCGGACGCCGTCCGGCGTGCGGCACGGGAGCCGGGGCCGGGGCCTGGGCCTGGGCTGCTCGGGGCTAGGCGTTCGGGACCGTCGCGTAGCGCGGGGTGCCCTCTTCCATCTGGCGCAGGGCGTCCTTGCGGTCGCGCTTCGAGAGGCGGTCGATGTACAGGTACCCGTACAGGTGGTCCGTCTCGTGCTGGAGGCAGCGCGCGAAGTAGCCCGTGCCGCGCACCTTGATCGGGTTGCCCCGGGCGTCCTGGCCGGTCACCTCGGCGTAGTCCGGGCGGGCCAGCGCGGCGTAGGCGGTCGGGACCGACAGGCAGCCCTCGTTGGAGTCGTCGAGCACGCGCGAGGCGGCCGGCAGCTCGACCGGCTTCGGGTTGACCACGACGCCGGTGTGGCGCACGCCGTCGTCGTCCGGGCAGTCGTAGACGAAGACCTTGGCGTCCACGCCGATCTGGTTCGCGGCGAGGCCCACGCCCTCGGCGGCCTTCTGGCTGGCGAACATGTCGTCGATCAGCTGCGCCAGTTCGTCGCCGAACTCGGTGACGTCCTTGCACTCCCGGTGCAGCACGGGGTTGCCGACCACCGTGATCGGGCGGGCGGTGCCGCGCTCGCGGTGGGCGAGCTCGCGCGCCTCACAGTCCTCGGTGTCCACGACGTACCCGTCGTTCACGACCTCGACGACCTCGTTCTCCTGCTGCGCCATGTCCGCCGTACGCCTTCCGTAAGTCCACCCGTTCACAATGTGCCGGTACAGCCTACGGTGCCGGTCAGCAGACCTCTTCGAGATCCCGCCATTCACGGGTCTCCGGGCTGTCCGCGACCCAGCCGTCGAGCAGTCCGCGCACCAGGCCGGCCGGTGCCGCGATGCCGCATTCGCGCTCGGGGACCCACAGGGCCCCGGAGCCGTTCGTACGGTGGCCCAGCGGGCCGGGGTGTCCCGGTTCGCTGTGGTCGTGCGGGTCCAGGTGCTCCCCGTCGCCCTCGCCGCTCGGCATCACGCTCTCCGAGCAGGTCCGGCACAGCAGCCGCACCGAGGACGACCAGTCCTCGGCGGCGAAGCCCGCGTCCGAGGCCAGCTGCTCCAGTGCGTCACGGTCCTCCTCGGTGGCCGCCTCCAGCAGCACCACCCAGGTCGGCACCGGGGAGGGCGCCCACAGCTCGATCTCGTCGAAGACCGGGTACGAGGGACCGGCCGCGGTGACCCGCTCGCCGTGCGGGACCCCGTCGTGCAGGACGACCTCGCCCCAGCGCCGCCCCGAGGAGGGCAGCGGGATCGAGAGGACCTCCATGCGGGCCGGATCGAGCCTGCGGCCCCACACGACCTCGGCCTCGCCCTCGGGCGAGAGCCGCACCGCGGCGCTGCCGAGCTCCATGCCGACGGGCTCGCCGCCGCCCTTCGCGGGGTGGGCGCCCGGGCCGTGCGGGTCTCCGGGCACCTTCAGTCCGTACGCCTGCCAGGCCCGGCGGGCCAGCGGCCAGTCCTGCAGCGCGGTCGCGGCGATGCCGACGTTCCACCAGTCCGGGGCGCCGGTCTCGCGGTCCAGCAGGGCCACGGCCCGCAGGCCGGCGGCGCGGGCCTGCTCCCAGTCGTGCCGGAACTTGTGCAGCAGGGCGAGGTTGAACCAGGACTCGGACAGCCAGGGCTCCAGGTCCGCGGCTCTGGTGAGCAGCGCGCCCGCGTCCTCGTACCGCCCGTCGCCGATCAGCGTGAACGCGCGGTCGGTGGCCTGCCGCCACGAGGCGGAGGGCCGATGCCGTACCTTCCCGAAGATCCTCACAATTCCCGCCTGCCTGGGGGCACCTCCCAGCGGTGGCTGGGGGACAACGGTGCAGCCTTGCGGACACTCCTACTGGCATCCAACCATGCCCACTCGGACGGCCGCTCATTACCCATGGGTTACCCGGGTGGGACGGGAACAACTCTGTCACGTCCGCCCCTGGCCAGAACCCTTGCAAGACATTCCACGACCTCTGGCTGGTAGTCGTGCCCGGTGCCCAGCCGCAGCTGCTCCAGCGCCGCCAGTGACCCGCCCGGGTGACGGCTCCCGCCGAGCAGGTCGTCGTAGGCGTTGACCGCCCGTACGATGCGCGCCGCGACCGGCTGGTCCCGGTACGGGTCCGCCTGCCGCTCCACCACCACGGCCACCTCGGCGGGCACCCCGGTCTGGCGGGCCACCTCCCCGCCCAGAGCGGCGATCCGGCGGGCCTCGGCGGCGGGCAGTGCGGCGGTGGCCCCGGACCGGACCGGGTCGACGAGGGAGAGCTGGCCGATGTCGTGCATGAGGGCGGCGTACTCCAGCACCGTGAGCTCCCGCTCCGACAGGCCGAGCTCCCGGCCGACGGCGCAGCTCAGCGCGGCGACCCGGCGGGCGTGCCCCGGGCGGGTACAGCCTGCGATCTCGGTGGCGCGGGCCAGGGAGGTGATGGTCTGGCGGTAGGTGGTGCGGATCGCGGTGATCCGGTGGAAGGACAGCTGGGTCAGCAGCAGGGGCACGCAGAAGACGGGCAGGGCCCACAGCCCGGCGACGGCCACCCCCAGGGCCATGACGACCCCGGTGGCGCAGATCGCCGAGCCGATGCCGAGCTGGGCACGCAGCTCGTCGCGCAGCAACGGCCCGTACGGCCAGCCCGTGCGGGCGCCGGCCAGCGCGGCGGCGAGCACGGCGTCGCACAGGGCGGTCAGGCCGAGCAGGAACAGCAGGAAGAGGACGAGGTACGGACCCTGCCCGATCCCCTGCGCCAGCCGGCCCGAGTTGTAGAGCGGCTGGAAGCAGACGGCGGCGAAGGACACGGTCAGGACCCGTCGGGCCAGGTGGTCGGCGGTGGGCCCGCCGCCCCGGGCGACGTGCGGGACGATCCCGGCGAGCACGGCGGCGACGACGACCGCGACGATCTGGAGCACGCCGTGGTGGGTGGGCTGGGCGGCGTTCGGGCCGAGCAGGGCGTAGGCGAGGGCGCCGGCGGAGCCCAGCGGCGCGGGCTGGCGGTCCTGCGCCGCGTCCCCGGCCGGCCCGGGGGCGCCGCCGCCCGGGCCGGCCCGGCGGCCCCGGGCGTCACCGGTGTCACGGCGGGCGAGCTCGCCGCAGGCGATCAGGGCGCCGAAGGCCAGGGCGGTGCCGGGTTCGACGATTCCGTACCAGAGGGTGTGGGCGAGCCCGGCCAGGGTGATCACCCCGGCGGCGCCGAGCACCACCCGGACGACCGCGCCCCTCACGGCTCGTCCCCGCCGTCCGGCTCCCGCCCGGCCCGCGGGTCCACGGTCCGTACGACGAGGCGGGCGCCCTGGGCCGGGAGCCCGGCCAGCCCGGGGCCGGCGGGGTCCCGGACCGCCGCGCCGACGGGGGCGACCGCGGCGGTGGCGGCGACCGCCCCGGGGGCCGGACCGGAAGCGGAAGCGGAGGGCGAAGCGGAAGGTGAAGCGGAGGAGGATGCGGAGGGGGAGGCGGCAGGGGGTGCGGAGCCGGCCGGGATCACCTGGACGTCGTCGTCCGCGGTGACCACCGGGTGCCAGCCGTGCCGTCCGACGGAGGTGACGAGCGCACGCACCATCACCGGATCGAAGTGCGCCCCCGCACACCGTTCCAGCTCGGCCAGCGCCACCGGCACCGGCCGTGCCCGGCTGTAGGAGCGGGTCGAGGTCATCGCGTCGAAGGCGTCGGCCACCGCCACCACCCGGGCCGGCACCGGGATCTGCTCACCGGCCAGCCCGTACGGATAGCCGGAGCCGTCGACCCGCTCGTGGTGGTGCAGGATCGCCGACCGGGCCTCGCCCAGGAAGCCGATCCCGCGCACCATCTCGTGCCCGTACTCGGGGTGGAGCTCGATCACCCGGCGCTCCTCGGGGGTGAGCGGGCCGTCCTTGCGCAGCAGCCGGGTCGGGACGCCGATCTTGCCGATGTCGTGCAGGATCCCGGCGATGCGGACGACTTCGAGCCGGTCCGCGGGCATGCCCAGCTCCCGGGCGATCATCGCGGAGGCCTGGCCGACGCGCTCGCCGTGGCCGCGCGTGTAGCGGTCCTTCAGGTCGACGGCCTGGACGAGCGCCCGGATCGTGGCCTGGTGGGCGGCCCGCTCGCGGTGGTACTGGGCGAAGACCCAGCAGGAGACGTACATCGGCAGCAGGACGAGCAGGGCGGCCGCGAGCCCGTAGGGGCTGCGCCACATGACGGCCATCATCAGCCCGGCGAGGCCGTGCACGCAGTGCGGGGCCAGGGCGCGGGTGAGCAGCCCGTCCCATGCCGTGCGGGCGGGCCGGCGCTCGGCGGTGGCCAGGACGCCGCCTTCGAGGGCGGTCAGGACGAGGCAGAAGGCGGCGGCCGGGGCCGCCGCGGGGAGCATCGCGTACGGGAACTGCGCGGGGCCCGCCCCGGCGGGGTCCGCGACGGAGCCAGCGCCCAGCGCGGCCGGCCCGCCCAGCAGCACGAACGTGCGGCCCGCGGCCCACGCCGCGATGGCCTGCTGCGCCGCGTGCCACACCCGGCGGACGCGGGCGGGGGGGGGGGGGGGGGTGGTGGCCCGGCCCCCCCCCGACACGGATCAGGCCCGGCCCTCGGCCAGCACCTGGCGCACGCTCGTGTCGAAGGCCTCGGCGAACGCGGTGACGTCCTCGTCGGTCATGGGGGTGGAGATGCAGCCGAGGCCGCTGTCGCCGATGTGGACCCCGTTGTCCAGCAGCACCCAGTACAGGCGCTTCATGGCCGCCGCCGGGCTGGTGTAGCCCTGGGGGGCGCTGGTGGCGATGACGCGGAACAGCGAGCCGAGGCCGTTGACCTGCCAGTCGAGTCCGGTGGACTCGATCGTGGCGCGCATGGCGGTGCGGGCCCGCTCGCCGAGCTCGCCGATGCGCTCGTGGGCCTCGGGCGTGAGCAGGCGCAGGGAGGTCACGCCGGAGCTCATGCTGACGGGGTTGGCGTTGTACGAGCCGGAGTGCGGCAGCGCCGGGGAGCCCTGGCTCGGGTCGAAGACGCCCATGAACTTCCGGCGGCCGGCGACCGCGCCGATCGGCATGCCGCCGCCGATGACCTTGCCGAGGACGGTCAGGTCGGCCTCGCTGCCGAGCAGGTGCATGGCGCCGTGGTAGCCGACGCGGTAGGAGCCGACCTCGTCGGAGATGAGCAGGGCGCCGGTCTCGTCGCAGAAGGCGCGCAGTGCGTCCAGGTACTCCTTCTCGGCCGGGACCAGGCCGATCCGCCACGGCACCGGGTCGATCAGCACGCAGGCCAGGTCGTCGGCGTGCTCGCGGAGCACCGCGAGGGCGCCCTCGGCGTCGTTGAAGGGGAACACGACGGTGTTGTCGACCACGCCCGCGGGGTTGCCGGTGACGGCGTGGTTGATGAGCGAGCCGGAGCCGTCGTTGTTGACGGCGACCGCGTCGTAGGCACCGTGGTAGGCACCCGCGATCTTGGCGATCTTGGGGCGCTTGGTGTAGGCGCGGGCCGCCTGGACGGCCATCATCACGGCCTCGGTGCCCGAGCTGGTGAAGCGGACGTGCTCGAAGGTCTCGTTGCGGGCCGAGAGCGCCTCGGCGTACTCGACCTCGACCGGGGTGGGCATGCCGAAGCTGGCGCCGCGGCCCACGGCTTCGGTGACCGCCTTGACCATCTCGGGGTGGGCGTGGCCGTGGATCAGGGTGGTGCTGTTGTTGAGGAAGTCGAGGCGCTCGACGCCGTCGGCGTCGGTCACCCGGGCGCCGTTGCCGGACTGGATGTAGACCGGGTACGGAGCGCTGTAGACGGCGGTACGGCTGTTGCCGCCGGGCATGACCTCGACCGCGCGGGAGTACAGCTCGGCAGACTTGTCCGTGTTCACGTTGTGCCCTTTCACTACCGGAAGGAAGAAATGGAGGGGGACGAAATGGAGGGGGAGGAAGCCGGGGTGACGCGCGGGGCGCGCCGGGTCAGCGGGCGGTCCTGATCGCCACGTCCGCCGTGAAGTACGGGCCGGCCAGGCGCACCGGGGTACCCGCGGGGACCCACTGCGGGGTGTCCGTCGCCACCGCTCCCGCCGTGCCGAGCTGTTCGTCGAGCCGGGCGGCCAGGACGGGCACGAGGGGACGGGCCGTCTCGGCCAGCGTGCGCACGGCCATCAGTTCCAGTGCCACGCAGGTACGGGCGTCGCCCGAGGGCGCGCCGGCGGCGAGCACGTCCTCGGCCACCTCCGCGAAGCGGCGGGCCCGGTGGACGAACGTACGGAGCAGTTCGGCCGCGCCGCGGGAGTCGAACCGCTCGGGCTGCAGGGCCCGGGGCAGTGCGGCGCGGAACTCGCGGATCTGTCCGTAGAACCGCTCGGCCTCGGCGTTCCAGCTGCCCGCCTCGGGGGCGTCGCCGCCGAAGTGCTTGCCGACGCGGGCGGCGACGGAGGCGAGCCAGGGCTCCCAGCCGTCGAGGAGCTCGGTCCGGACGAACGCGGCGTATTCGTCGATGACGAAGTCCCGGCGGCGGATGTCGGGCCGGGTGCCGGCCAGGTGGAGCCGCAGCTGGTCGCGGGTCTGCTCGCGGAAGACCTCGCGGCCCCAGATGGCGTGCATCCGGCCGGTGGAGAACTTCTGCCCGTCCAGCGTGTAGAACTCGTTGCAGATCATCGTGTCGGGCAGGGCCGGCCGGTCGGTGAACGAGCCGAGGACGGCCGGGAAGACGATCGTGCGCAGGAAGGCGTTGTCGAAGCCGAAGAACAGCACCGTGCGCGGGTCGTTCGCCCGGACGTACTCGCGCCAGCCGGTCTCGCCCTTGTCCCGGGCGAGGGCGTCGAGGGCGGTGACGAAGCGGGCCGCGAGTTCGAAGGCGGAGTACATGCGCTGGCCCTCGGTGCCCCCGGTGGGGTCGGCGGGGACCAGGATCCCGTCGGGGGCGACGGTGCTGACCGGGAGGTCGGGCAGCGGTCCGGCGAGGACCCGGTCGACGTACGTGCGCAGCCGGGCGCTCATGTGGACGGTGCGCAGGTACGCGGTGAGCTTCTCGCGCAGCGGCTCCAGGGGCAGGTACCAGCGGGTGAGGTCGCGCTGCTCGGCGGGGGTGCCGCAGGTGGCGCAGCTCGGCTCGCGCAGCTCCTCGTCGGCGAAGGGCAGCGCGCAGGCCTCGCACTCGATGCCGGCGGTGTCGTGCGAGCCGCAGTGCGGGCAGGCTCCCGCGACGAACGCCTCGAAGAGGAACGTGCCGCAGGGGGCGCAGTGGTTGGCCCGTACGGTCTTGGTGACCACGGCGCCCTTGGCCCGGAGGTCCTCGAAGATCTCCAGGGCCACCCGGGGGTACTCGGGCGAGGAGGGGCGGACGAAGACGTCCCAGCGGACGTCGGCCGCGGTGAGGGCTTCCTGGATGGCGTCGGTGTTGCGTTCGGCCAGTTCGTAGAAGGACAGGCCCCGGCTGATGGCGGCGGAGGCCACCTGGGACTGGTGGCCGACGGTGCCGAGCAGCAGGCGGGCCTCGGTCCCGCGGCCTTCCAGGCCGCGCCGGACCAGGTCCGCGCCGAGGAACGGGCCGACCATGTGGCCGAGGTGCAGCTCGCCGTTCGGGGTGGGGAAGGAGGGCAGCAGCAGGACGGGGCGCTCGGCTGCGCCGGTGTGCTCCGCGCGCTCGCCGTGCGCCTCGTCGAGGGCGGCCATGTCCTCCCACCAGGTGGTGAGGAAGGTCAGCGGGCGGTCGTCGGCGGTGTTGTGCAGGGTGTGGACGCCCAGCGGCGGCAGGCGTACGGTGTCGCCGGCGCCGACCCGGACGGTCTGCCCGTCCGAGGCGACCTCGCCCTCGCCGTCCAGGACCACCCACACCTCGGTGTCGTGGTGGTTGTGCGGGGCGGTCCTCTCGCCGGGGCGGAGGGTGACCCGGCGGAGGTTGAAGGGGAGGGTGCCCCGGCCGGCCCAGGCGGGCTCGACGCTGCGGACGAAGTCGGGCAGGTCGAGTTCCCCGACCGTGCGGGGGATGCGTATGACGTGCATGGCTGGGCGCGGAACGCCGTGCGGCCGGAGCCGGCCGTGGACGCCCCACTGCTCCTCTCGGGAAGGGTCGTGTGCGGGATCAGGCCCGTCCGGCCGCGACGGCCCCCGGCCGGCTCGGGTCCGGCGCGTCGGAGCCCAGCGGCTCCCAGTCCAGGGCGGTGCTGACGGACCCGGTGTCGTACCGCTCGCGGCCGAGCAGGCTGTTGGCGATGACGGCGCTGCGCCAGGCCAGCAGGCTCAGGTTGGGGTCGGCGACGCCGAACTCGCGGCGGGCCGCGTTCTGCACGTACACGCGGTGGCCGGCCGGCCCGTCCCAGTCGAGGCTGAAGTCGGAGCGGACGACGGGCAGTCCGTCGTGCAGGTTGAGCCGGTCCTTCAGGCCGAGGAGCGGCTCGGACATGCCGTGCTCGTAGCCGGTGGCGCAGATCACGATGTCGACGTCCTCGTGCACCGGGTCGCCGCCGCGGGACGCCTGCCAGGTGGTGGCGAGCCCCTCCGGGGTGCGGGTCAGGGCGGTGAGGTGCTGGTCGAGCAGGATCCGGCAGGGCCGGCCGCCGCCCTCCAGCAGTTCCAGGTCGTACAGGCGCCGGTAGAGGTCCTGGAGGGTGGACAGGGAGATGCCGTCGCTGGCCATCCGCAGCCGTCGCACCACGTCTTCGCGTTCGGCCTCGGGGAGGCTGTGGAAGTGGCGGCTGTAGTCGGGCAGGAAGAGCTCGTCCACGAAGGGACTGTCGTCCAGCGGCAGCAGGTTGGTGCGCCGCGTGCCCCATACGATCCGTGCCGGGCGCTGCGCCTCGGAGGCGAGCAGGTGGCTGACGACCTCGGCGCCGCTTTGGCCGCCGCCGATCACGGCCACCCGCTTGCCCGCGAACTCGCGCGGCCTGCGCATGAGCTGTTCGGCGTGGAAGACCGTCTCGGGGTCGTGGCCGACGGCGCACTGCGGGAGTTTGGCGGTGAGTCCGGTGCCGGTGGCCACGTTGCGGGCGCGCAGGACGCCGTCGGTGGTGTGCACCAGGAAGGCGGAGCCGTCCCATTCGACGGTCTCGGTGGTGACGCCGAACCGGAGGTTGTCCAGGCGCTGCGACACCCAGCGGCAGTACTGCTCGAACTCGCGCCGCGGCACCTTGGACCGGCCGGTGACCAGCAGCCGGTACAGCCGCTTCTGCTCCACCTGGAAGGCGAGGAAGGAGTGCGGGTTGGTCGGGTCGACCGGTGTGACCAGGTCCTTCAGGAAGTGCACCTGCATCTCTGCGTCCGGCACCATCAGGCCGGGGTGCCAGTCGAAGGCGTCCTTGCGGTCGAGGAACACGGCGGAGAAGCCGGGCTCCCGCGAGGTGAGGGCGGCGAGGCTGAGGTTGGAGGGGCCTAAGCCTATGCCCACCAGGTCGTAGGTTCGCGGTGTTGTACTCATCATGGGGCTCCCGTTACAGGTGGGGGCGTTCGGCTTCGGCGACCTCGTGGGCCGGCAGCCAGGTGACTCCGCGCCCGGTCAGCGACTGCATCACTCGCTCCGTCAGCTCCTGGGACAGGGCGAGGTGCGGTTTGATCCACCCGGTGCCGGTGACGGCCCGCTCGGCGAGCAGCCGGGTGGCGGCGGCCAGGGTGAACCCGGTGGTGCGGGCCATCGCGGACAGGCCGGTCGCCTCGTCGGCGATGTCCACGACGGTGGTGCGCAGGGAAGCGGGCCGGCCCTCGAGTTCCCCGTGGGCGGTGAGGTCCAGGACCACCGCGTCCCGGTCGTCCGCCGTGGCCCGCACCTGCGGGGAGAGCACGCGCTCGACCAGGCGCCGGGGGATGACGCGGGACCCGTCCACGTCGACCGGGTCGTCGGCCAGCAGGCCGAGCCGGGCCAGTTCGGTGACGACGCGGGCGAAGCCCGGCCAGCGCAGGGTCTTCTGGGTGCAGTCCGCGTCGCGGAGGGCGGGGTGTTCGCCCAGCCAGGGGGCCATCCCGTCGTGGTAGGCCTCCAGCTGGCCGACGCCGGCGTATTCGCGGGTCACCACTCCGGAGAACCGGGGGTGGTGAACCGGCCGGCCCCCGTCCAGGGCCAGTGCCTCGCGCTGGGCGATCGGCAGGTGGTGGTCGTTCTCGCCGCCGAAGAACGCGGTGTAGCCGATGGGTTCGCGGGGCTCGGTGGGTATGCCCCCGCAGTAGATCTCCAGGGAGTGGACCCGGTCGAGCCGCTGCGCGAGGTGGACGGCGAGCAGTTCGGTCAGGCCGGGTTCCAGGCCGACCGGCAGCAGTACGGTGCCGCCGGCGGACCGGATCCGGGTGTCGAGCAGGGACAGTTCGGCGGTGGGCGGCCGGGTGATGGCGGCGACCGGGCGGCCGGCTCCGACCGCGGCGTGCAGGGCCTCGCCGGTGGGAGCCCAGGGCATCGCCATCGCGACGACCTCGCACCCGCCGAGGGCGGAGTCGAGGCCGGTGGCGGCCCGGACCGTGGCGGCGGGCCGGTTCCCGGTCCCGCCGCCGTCCTGTAACCAGTCCCGCAGGGCGGCGGCCTGGCCGGGATCCCGGTCCAGGAGCAGCAGCTCCTCGGTGCCGGGGTCCGTGGCCAGCGCGTACGCGGCGGCCCGGCCCATCTGGCCGCAGCCGAGGAGGGCCACCTTCATGAGCACGCCCTCCGTTCCAGCGTGCTCCGGGTCATTCCGCGGGGTCGGCGGCAGGTGTGATCCTGGCCGTCGCCTCGGTGGTGACACGGTGGAGGAGCTGTTCCAGCCCCTCGCGGGTGGCATGGCGGGCGATGACCGCGATCACCCGCTGCTGGCCGAAGTTCTCCGGCGGCAGCGCCACTTCGGTGCCGACGGGGACCTCGGTGAAGAAGTGGTCGTAGCCCGCTTCCCCGCCGAGGGGCGTCAGGCCGTCGGCGCCCTCGAACCGGCCCGCCCGCTCGGCCAGGACGAAGCGCAGGCCGGCGTTGAGCTGCCGGTCGTGCTCCAGCCGCAGCGGCTCGCCGGTGGCGACGCGGATCACGTTCTCGAAGTAGTCGACGCCGGTGGCCAGCGGCACGAGGTGGGAGCCGATGTAGTCGCCGGCGGGGCGGCCGGCGATCTCGATGAACCGCAGGCCCCGCTCACCCCACTTGGCTTCCAGGTGGAAGGAGCAGTTGTCGAACTCCAGGGCGCCGACGATGTCCTTGGTGGTGGCGCTGATCTCGGCCCAGGCGTCCGCGGGCAGGGCGCTGGGCACCTTGTGCTCCAGTTCCAGGTGGAACGGCACACTGGTGATCTTGTCGGTGACGGTCACGATGTGGACCTCACCGCCGGATACGAAGCCCTCGACGCTCAGTTCGTCGCCTTCGAGGAACTCCTCGACGATGAACTCGGCGCCGAACTGCTTGAACACCGGGTCGAAGTCGGGCCGGGCGATGTCGGCGAGGCGCTCCATCGCCGCGTCGAGGTCCTCCGGCCGGCGCAGTTCGAAGATGCCCTTCGACCCGGAGGCGCCGGTGGGCTTGACCACGGCCGGGAGCCCGACTTCGTCGACGGCGGCCTGCAGGCCGGCCAGGTCGGTGACCTTGGCGAAGCGCGGGAGGACCCCGTCCAGGTGCCGCAGCGCGTCCTTCATGACGTACTTGTTGCGGGCCCGGAGGGCGGCGGTCTCGGACATTCCGGGAAGTCCGAGATCGGCGGCGATGGCCGATACCAGCTGGACGTCGACTTCGGTGAAGTTGGCGACGCCGGCGAATGCGTAGGTTGCGTGGAGTTCGCGGGCCGCTGCGATGGATGCGGCGCGGTCGTACGTGTCGACCTGCCGGAATTCATGGACGAGCGGCTTTGCGAATTCAGGAATGGACCGGCCGAGGAGAACCACTCGGTATCCGAGGCGCCGGGCGGCGAGCAGGGACTCGAGCCCTTCCCTCTGGATGCGCCGGAGATTGACAAGGAGAAGATGACGTTCCGTCATGAAACAGCCCCCGCTACATCGGGCGTACATATGGAATCTCAAGCACCAATCGAGTGTCAGTCAAGCACAGGCCCTGAGGGTTGGGAAGGGGATCTTGGGTGGATCCACGCCAATTCAGTTAAGAGCTGGCCGAAACATTGCACCACCCTTCCGAAAGCCATGGTTTCGGCCAGAAACCGATAACTCTGAGGCATCCGGACGGCGATTCCGATGACTTACCGGGCGCTTAACTTAATTGATCCCTGCATGGCGTCCACAACCCGGCCGATCATCCCGGCAGGGCCTCTGACATGCGGAAACGCCGCCCGGCCGACCGGTCCCGGGGATATCCGGGCCGGCCGGTACGGACGGCGTCGTGAGACTTCGTAAAGGTGTCGCGGGAATGCGTTAAAGAACAGCGCCGACCGGTGCCCGGCGATCGCAGAGCGCGGCGGAGAATTGGTCGGTGACCCGTTCCAGACCCACGGCGGATTCCGCGGCCACGCTCACCGCGCCGGCCTCCCCCAGGGTGATGTGCCGGTCGAGGGTGAACCAGCCCGGCGCGATGTACGCGGCGCCCATGGAGGCCAGCACCGGCCGCAGCGCGTAGTCGATGGCCAGGACGTGGGCGGTGCTCCCGCCGGTGGCCAGCGGCAGTACCGCCTTGCCCGCCAACGCGTACTGCGGCAGCAGGTCGAGCAGCGATTTCAGCAGTCCGGAGTAGGCGGCCTTGTAGATCGGCGTGCCGATGACGATGCCGTCCGCACGCTCGAAGAGCGCGGCCGCCGCCACGATCGCGGGATGCCGCACATCGGCCCTGAGCAGGGGTTCGGCCGGCAGGGAACGGACGTCGAGGCGGGTCACCTCGTGCCCTTGGGCGAGGAGTCGGGCGTCCAGGTGCCGCAGCAGCCCGGTGGTCCGGGAGGTCGCCGAGGGACTCCCCGAAACGGACAGGACGGTGGCCATGAGAGGTCCCTTTCACTGGGGTGGCCTGGGGCCGGGGGCTACGCGGACGCGGAGCGCCAGTCCTCGCCCTCGGGGACGACGATCACGGCGGAGCGCACCGCGGCGTAGTCGGCGTCGGGGCCCAGACCCGCGGGGGTCCCGCCGGCGGCGTGCGCCTTGAGGGCGTCGAGCAGGAAGCGGCGGGTGCGGACGATGCCGCGGTCGCTCTTGCCGGGGTTCTCGACGGTGCGGTCGACGATCGGGCCCATGCTCTCCTGCACGGCCACGTCCTGGAGGACCAGTCCGCGGATGCCGGAGAAGCTCTTGCCGTCGCGCATGGCCTGCCGGTCCTGGCCCCAGCCGTTCTCGCTGGTGTGGCCCTCCCGGATGTTGTCCGGGTTGAGCGTGTCCAGGTCCAGGCCGAACTGCTCGCTGAAGTAGGACGGATCGACGGGCTGGTCGTCGTTCCACCACAGGTACCACATGATCGTCTGGTGGTCGTTGACCGGAACCCAGGCGTGCCAGAGCCGGTCCCCGTTCGGCAGTTCGGGCACCACCGTGTACCAGGGCATGGCGAAGGGCTTCACCCGGGCCAGGGTCTCCCCCGAGGAGAGGGTGCGCAGGGCCGCGAAGCGCAGTCCGTACGGCTGCGGGTCGATGTCGTCGCGCGGGGCCGTGTCGTCCAGCAGGTCCTTCAGCGGCCCGTTGCGGGCCTCGGTCTCGTGCAGCAGGGAGACGTGGGCGGAGTCGATGTCCGCCTCCAGGCCCTGCAGCCAGTTGCAGTCCACCAGGGCGATGGTGGCGAAGACGTTCTCCGCGGGGAGCTTGGTGAACGGGAACTCCGGGAAGGGCCCGGGCTCGCGGCCGCTGCCGCCGAGCCAGACCCAGACGAGACCGCCGGCCTCGACGACCGGGTGGTGCAGCAGCTTGACCCGCTCGCCGAACCGGGGGCCGTCCTCCTCGGGCTCGGAGGGGGTCTCCAGCACCCTGCCCGAGACGTCGAACTTCCAGCCGTGGTAGATGCACCGCAGCGCGCAGTCCTCGTTGCGGGCCAGGACCAGCGAGGCCCCGCGGTGCGGGCAGGCCTCGGCGAAGCAGCCGACGGTGCCGTCGTCCGCGCGGAAGAACACGTACTTCTCGCCGAGCAGTTCCACCGGGAGCGGGGCGCCGCCCCGTTCCGCGATCCGCTCCGACCGCATGACGGGCAGCCAGTACTCACGAAGCAACTGCCCCATGGGGGTGCCAGGACCCACCTGGGTCAGGGTCTCGTTCACCTTCTGAGTGGTCACTTCCGGCCTCCGTGATGATCGATATCCGGGATCGGCGCCGACTTCCCGGCCGCCGCCCACCCTTCAAGACGATCCAGGCCCGCCGGGTGTGACAGCCGGCGGCGGCGGTTCAGGCCCTCGCCGGGTCCGCCAGAACCTCGTACGGGTGCGCAGCGTCCTCCGGCGCGCCGAGGAAACGGCTGGTCAAGACGGTGGCCTCGGCGAGTGCCGGGGCCCAGTCCAGGCCCGCCAGCCGGCCGGCCAGCAGACAGCCGAACAGCACGTCGCCGGCTCCGACCGTGATCACCTCGCCGGCCAGGGAGACGGCCGGCTGGTGGACCGGCGCGGAGCCGTCCGCGGGCACCAGCAGGGCTCCGTCCGCACCGAGGGTGACCAGGCAGTGCCCGCCGGGGGCGGGCAGCCTGCGGGCGGCGGCCACGAGTTCCTCCCGCGTCCGCGGCGGCCGCCCGGCCCACAGCGAGAGTTCGCGCAGGTTCAGGGCGACGAGATCGGCCCCGCGGCCCAGCGGACGCAGTTTGGACACCTCGTTGGGGTCGGCGGACAGCAGCCAGAACGGCAGGCCCCGGGCCGCAGCGGCGTCGGCCAGCCAGGCCAGCCCCGGCTCCTCGGCGTCCGTACCGGCGGCCAGCACGCCCGCGTCCTCGAACAGGCCCCGGGACCGGTCGAGGAGTCCGGGCGTGATCAGGCCGAGGGCCCGCTCGCCGAGGAACCTCTTGTCGGCCACGGACCCCTCGACCAGTTCGGCGTGGAACACTGGCAGCGGCGCCCGTTCGGGCAGCCGCAGCCACTCCACGCCGTTTCCGGCCAGATGTCCGCCGACCGCCGGGCCGAGCTCGCCGGTGTACGCCACGGTCGCCAGGGCCGGCCGGGCGCCGCGCGCGGCGAGTGCGCAGGCGGCGTTGTTGGCCACCCCGCCCCACCGCACGGTGGCCGGGTCCTGGCCGCGGCCCAGCGGGCCTTCGTGCAGGAAATCCAGGGTGACGGTGCCGACGAGCACCGGCCGACCGGTCATTGAATTGCGCTTGATGGAACTCACCCTTCTTTTTTGAATTTCTTTGCCGGGGTGCCGGAAATCGCATAACGCGCACGGGGCGTGGCGGAGCGTGAGAATATGCACCCTCCACCCCACCAAACCCGATCGGCAAAAGGAGGACCCGAAATGGTGCGCGCCGGCGATGTGGCTTCGGCGGATTACGCCCGCCAGGCGGACGGAATTACCGCCGGCATTCTGACCTGGGCCTTTCCGCCGGCCCTCGTGGACGAGGCGGTCGCGGCCGCCAGCCGCACCGAGCAGCGCTCGCGGACGCTGTCCGCCCGGACCATGGTCTATCACGCCCTGGCCATGTGGCTGTACCCCTCGGCCGGCCACGAGGAGGTGATGCGCAGGCTCATGCGGGGGCTGGCCCGCAAGCACGGCTGGGCCCGTGGCTGGCGCATGCCCACGCCGTCGGCGCTCGCCCAGGCCCGGCAGCGGCTGGGACCCGCCCCGCTGCGGCTGTTGTTCCGTACGGTCGCCCCGCGTTCCGTTCCGCAGGCGCCGCCCGGGACGCGGCGGCCGGTGACGCTCGACGCGCTCACGCTGTGCGTGCCCGACACCCACGCCAACCGGGACCGGTTCGGCACGGCGGTGACCGCGGACCGGGGCACGGTGCCGCAGGTGCGGCTGGTCGCACTCGGGCACTGCGACGCGCACGCGGTCCTCGACGCGGCGGTGGGCCCGCCGGCCCTGGGTTCCGCCTGCCTGGCGCTGGAACTGCTGCCCTCGCTCGGCGAGGGGACCCTGCTGCTCGCCGAACTCGACGCGCTGTCCGTGGGCTTGTGGCGGCAGGCCGCCGGTACCCGGGCCGACCTGCTGTGGCGGGCCGGACCGGACTGGCCGCTGCCGGTGGACGAGGTCCTGGCGGACGGCAGCTACCTCTCGCGGCTGGCGGAACCGGAGGCGCCGGCCGCCGCCCCGGTGCCGGTGCGGGTGATCCCGTACGACCACGACGGCTGGCCGGGTCCCGCGCAGCGGCTGATCACCACGCTGCTCGCGCCCGAGGAGGCGGCCGCGGCCCAGCTGATCGAGGCGCACCGCAGCCGCTGGGGGCTGACCGACATGGTGGAGGACATCCTCGCCGGCGGGCTGTCCGGGATCGAGCTGCTGCGCTCGCGCGGCCCCGATCTGGTCGAGCAGGAGATCTGGGCCATGCTGCTGGTGCACCACGCCGTGCACGGACTGATCGTGGACGCCCAGGACTTCGGGCCGGCCGCGGAGGGGCTGACCGCCTTGGCCGGAACCGTACGCATGGGGCCACCGGACCGCTTGTAGGCCCCTCCAAGATCGTGTTAGCTTCCGGCGAGTCTGCCCGGTTCTGCCGACGCGACGGAGCACCTGTCTCCGGCCGGCATCGAACCGTCACGCGTTCCCGCCGCCGCCCCCTGTGCGGTTGTCCGTTGCGGCCGCGTCTCCTCTTCCCCCCTCTCCACGATGCTCTGCCCGTCTGTTCTCCCCTGTCATTGGAGGCACCACGTGAGCACGGGAATGCTCCTGGGTTACGAACTGCCCGAGGCGGGTCCTGCGGACCCCACCGCCTTCCTGCTGGCCGTCGCCCGCAAGGCCGAGGCCGCCGGGGTCCACCACCTCGTCCTCGGGGACCGCCCGGCCGCCGGCCCCGCCGGGCCCGGCATGCCGGCGTCGCTGGTCGCGGCGTCCCTGCTGGCCGTCAGCACCAGCCGGATCGGCCTCGTCATGACCGCCGCGCCCGCCTACAACGAGGCGTACAACCTGGCCCGTATGGTCGCCTCGGTGGACCACATCAGCCATGGCCGGGCCGGCTGGCGGGTGATCACCGGTCCCGACGCCGCCGCCGACGCCAACCACCGTCGCGAGGGGGTGGATCCGCTCACCGACCGGGAGGCCCGGGCCCGCGAGTTCGTACCCGTCGTCCAGAACCTGTGGGACACCTGGGAGGACGGTGCCTTCGTCCACGAGAAGGGCACCGGCCGGTTCATCGACAGCGGCCGCGTGCACGTCCTGGACCACCGCGGCACCCTGCGCGTCCGCGGGCCGCTGAACGTGGTCCGCCCGCCCCAGGGGCACCCGGTGGTCCTCGCCGACGCCGCCGACCCGCTGGTCTCGGCCCACGCCGACGTGCTGGCCGTCGGCGACCCCGACTCCGCGCCCACCGCGGCGCAGGCCGGCGGCCGGCCCCGGCTCGGGGTGGTCACCCCGTTCGTCGCCGCCACCGAGGAGCGGGCCCGCGCGCTGCACGAGCTGGCCGGCGCCCCGGCGTCGGACCGCGGCCGTGCGGTGCTGACCGGCACGCCCGGGCAGGTCGCCGAACGGCTCGGCGCCTGGTTCGACCGGGGCGCGGTAGAGGGATTCACCGTGCGGTTCCCGGCTCCCGCTCCCGAGGGCGGCGCCGGGAACGTCGACGGCATAGGGGAGTTCACCGACACCGTGCTGCCGCTGCTGACCGCCGCCGGACGGTTTCCGGCCACGTACACCGCCGACACGCTGCGCGGTCACTTCGGGCTGACCCGGCCCGCGAACCGCTTCGCCGAGCGGATCGCCGCCGGCCCGGAAAGGAATTGAGGGCATGCCCACCGAACGACAGCTCCATCTCGGCCTGATGTTCTGGGCCACCGGCACGCACGCCGCGGGCTGGCGCCACCCGGACGCGCGCGCGGACGCGGCGTACGACATCGCTCTGATCCAGGAGGTCAGTGCGGAGGCCGAACGCGCCAAGTTCGACTTCGTGTTCCTCGGCGACCGGCTGGCAAGCGACCCGGACCTGCAGCACAGCAACCCGGCGCAGATCTCACGGCTGGAGCCCTTCGCCACGGCCACCGCGATCGCCGCGGCCACCAGCCGGATCGGGGTGGTGGTCACCGCCAACCCGACCTACTCCGACCCGTACTCCATCGCCCGGCTGCTGGCCTCCCTGGACCACGTAAGCGCCGGGCGCGCCGCGTGGAACCTGGTCACCGGCGCCGACACGGCGGCCGCGTTCAACTTCGGCCGCGAGGAGCACTGGGACACCGCCAAGCGCTACGCGTGGGCGCAGGAGTGCCTCCAGGTGGTCCGCGACCTGTGGGACAGCGGCGCCGGCGCCGGGTCCGGGCCGCGCCCGCTCGGTCACCGGGGCACGCACTTCTCGGTGGACGGGCCGCTGGACGTGGCGCGGCCCCCGCAGGGACAGGTGGTGCTGTTCAACGCCGGCACCTCGGACCAGTCCCGCGAACTCAGCGCCCGCGAGGCCGACATCGTCTTCGCCGGCATGCAGCCGACCTTCGCGCTGCGCCAGGCGTACTACGCCGACATCAAGGAGCGGGCGGCCCGCCACGGCCGGGCGGACCGGGTCACCATCCTGCCCGGGCTGACGCCGATCGTCGCGCCGACCACCGAGGAGGCCGTCGAACTGTACGACCTGCTCAACTCGCTCCTGGTGCTGGACCCGGAGGAGGAGCCGGGCGAGCTCGTCCGCAAGGGCGGCATCGGCGAGGGCCACCGGCGCAACCTGTCCTCCGCGAGCCGGGTGTTCGGGGTGGAGCTGCGCGGCAACGACCTGGCCGCGGAGGTGCCGGCCGAGACCCTGGCCGCGGTGTCCGAGGAGGGCGCCCTGCGGCTGGCGGAGATCACCCGGCTGACCCGCAGGACCGTCGACGGCCCCCGCCGGATCACGTACGGGGACCTGGTGCACGCGGCGCCGTCCGAGCTCTCGCACACGGTGGTCGGCAACCCGGAGGAGGTGGCCGACATGATCCAGGAGTGGTTCGAGGGCGGCGCCGCCGACGGGTTCAACATCTACCCGGCGTACGTGCCCGGTTCGGTGACCGCGTTCACCGAACTGGTGGTGCCCGTGCTCCAGCGGCGCGGCCTGTACCGCAAGGACTACACCGGGGACACCCTGCGCGAGCACCTCGGGCTGCCGGTGCCGCCGCGCCGTCCCGCTCCCTGATCCGCCGACCGGCAGAACCCGTACGAAACCCCGTAGGCAAACCCGTACGCAAGGAAAAGGAAGAGGTGAACCGGTGGCCACATTGGCCGTCGTGGGCGCCGGGACCCTGGTCTCCGGCGATCTCGCGCACCCCCTGATCGAGGACGCCGACACGGTGCTGTGCGCCGACGGGGTCATCACCGCGGTCGGCCGGGCCGACGGCCTGGCCGCGCAGGTCGCCGCGGCGGACCGCGTCCTGGACGCGGGCGGGGCCACCGTGGCCCCCGGCCTCATCGACTCGCACGGGCACGTCACGTTCGGCGACTACTCGCCGCGCCAGAAGGCGGTGGACTACCTGGAGGGGTACGTCCACGGCGGGATCACCCGGACCATCTCGGCGGGCGAGGTGCACGTGCCGGGGCGGCCCCGCGACCGGGAGGGCGTCAAGGCGCTCGCCGTCGCGGCCCGGGCCAGCTTCGACGCGTACCGGCCCGGCGGCATGCGGGTCCACGCGGGCAACGTGCTGCTCGAACCCACCCTGACCGAGGAGGACTTCGCCTACCTGGCCCGCTGCGGGGTGTGGCTGGCCAAGTTCGGGTTCGGCGCGTACGAGAAGGCGCTCGACGGCGTCGAGCAGATCCGCTGGGCGCGGGCCCACGGCCTGGTCGTGATGTGCCACGCGGGCGGTGCCAGCGCCGCCGGTTCCGCCTCGCTGCGCGCCGACGACCTGCTGGCCCTGGCCCCGAACGTGTGCGGGCACGCCAACGGCGGCCCGACCTCGATGCCCGACGCCGATGTGGACCGCCTGCTGGCCGAGAGCACGATGGCGCTCCAGCTCGTCCAGGCGGGCAACCTGCGCGCTGCCCTGCGGATCCTGGGCCGGGCCGTGGAGGAGGACGCCCTGGCCCGGATCGTGGTGGGCTCGGACACCCCCTCCGGGTTCGGGGTGATCCCGCTGTCCGTGCTGAAGACGCTGGTGGAGCTGTCCTCGCTGGGCCCCCTGGACCCGGCGCGGGCCTGGGCGCTGGCCACCGGCAACGTGGCGGACGTCTGGGGGCTGCCGGCCGGCCGGATCCGGGTGGGCGCCGAGGCCGACCTGCTCGTCCTGGACGCGCCGCGGGCCTCGGCGGCGTCCACGGCCCTGGAGGCCATGTCCCTCGGTGACATGCCCGGCATCTCGGCGGTCGTGACGGACGGCGTGCCGCGGTTCCTGGCCAGCCGCAACACCCCGCGGGCCACCCGGCCGGCGACGCTGGTGCGGTAGGCGGCGCGCAGCCCGAAGGGGGCCCGCCCGGTGCCTGGCAC
>NZ_JBHYVA010000034.1:14088-26296 GCF_042750055.1 Streptomyces sp. NPDC059456 | reverse complement strand
CCGCGGCGGCCCGCGGCCCCCCCCCCCCCACACCCACTACCGCCCGGCGCCCCCGCCCCCCGACCGGGACGGGAGCGGCACACCGCCGCTCCCACCCGCCCCGTCCGGACCCGGACGGGGAACCCCCACCGAAGGGAACGCGTCATGAACCTCATGAACGAGCAGTTCATCGTCGACAACTGCGTCGCCGCCTACGTCGACACCGACGAGTTCGTCGTCAACAACTGCGTCGCCGCCTACGTCGACGCCGACGAGTTCGTCGTCAACAACTGTGTCGCCGCGTACGTGTGAGCCGATGACACCCACCCGTACGCAGGAGCCCGGCCCGGACGGCGACCGCCGTCCGGCGCCGGGCACCGGCCCGCACCCGGCCGTGGTCACCCGTACCCGGGTCCTCACCGCCCCCGCAGGTACCCCGCCCGCCCTCCACCTGGCCGTCAGCGATCTCGCCGACCCCGGCCCGGACCGCCCGTGGCAGGCCGACCGGCAGGCGTTCGGCACCTCCTGGACCGGCCCCGAAGAGGCGCGCCGCTCCGCCGAGGGCGAAGCCGTCGAACGGTTCTGCCTCTCCGTACCGCCCGCCCCGGAGCGGCTCCGCTACGCGAGCCACGCGGAGTTGACCCGCCGGGGCGTCCCCGCGCTGGACCCCCGCAGGCTCGTCCTGTACTCGCCCCGCCAGTACGCGACCCCCGGCTTCCCGTTCCGCCCCTTCCTGCCGGATTCCCCCGCCCACTGGATCGAAGGCCGATTCGCCGACCGCGACGAGCCCGTGCACGTGCCCGCCTTCCTCGTGTACACGGCCTGGCGGCGGATGCCGCACGAGCGGCCGGAGCCGTTGTACGCCTTCCCCGCCCTGGGCGGCACCGCCGCGGGCCCCACCCCGCGACACGCGCTGCGCGCCGGGCTGGCGGAGGTGGTCGAACGCGACGCGGCCGCAGTGTGGTGGGCCCACGCCCGGCCGCTCCCGGCCCTGGAACCGACCGCGTACCTGCGCGGCCTGACCGATGGCGCCGACCGCGGTTTCGACGTCCGCCTGACGTACCTGGAGAACGAGTTCGGCGCCCCCGTACTCGCCGCCGGCGTGCGCAGCCGCGCGGAGGGCTGGCTGACGTACGGGTTCGCCGTGCGCTCCGACCCGGTCGAGGCCGCGGCCAAGGCGCTGGCCGAGGCGTACACCCTCCAGCTGACCTGCCGCACGCTGGACAACCCCGCGGCGGCCGTCCGGACCCCGGGCCGGCCCTCCCCGCTCAAGCCCTGGCGCGCCGACCGCCGTTACCTCGACTCCTACCGCGAGGACGCGTCGGACGTCGTCGAGCAGCTGTGCCAGCAGCAGTTGTACCTGGACCGCAGGGCAGCCGACCGCGTCGCGCCGTGGACGTGGGACCTCCCGCCCGGCCACTGGAGCGACGTACCGCGCCTCGACGCGGACGGCGGCGGCCTGCTCGACCGGGTCCGTGCGCGCGGATACGAGGTCATCACCGTGGACATCACCGCCCCCGAGGCCGCGGCCGCGGGCATGCACGCCGTACGCGCGATCGTCCCGGGCACGGCCGGCGCCGCCCCGGCGGCCTACCCCGCCCTTGGCGCCCACCGCCTCCGGCGGGCCGGCACCCGTCTCGGCTGGGTCCCCTCGGACCTCCCCGAAGCCGCCCTCAACACCTTCCCGATGCCGCACTCCTGAGCAGCCGTCAAGGCCTGCGTTTCGTCGAACTGGAGACCTATACAATCAAGCCACGTGTCCTGAATGGGGCGCGTAGCTAAGGAGATTGCCCTTCATGTCCATCGGGACCAGGCTTGTCAGGAACGCCGCCGCTCTCGCGGTGGCGGGGGTCGTGGTGCTGGGTACGGCGAGCGCCGCGAGCGCCGCCCCGGGTGCCCCCTATCTGGGATACGGCCACACGACCTCCGGGAACGGAGTGTGGTGCGTGCAGCACAACATCAACTTCCTCGTGAACCAGCTCTACGCCCAGGGCACCATCACGACGCCGCCGCCCTACCGCACCCTCGCCGAGGACCGCGCGTGGGGGCCGAAGACGGATGCCAACGTCCGCTGGTTCCAGAAGATGGTCCGCGTCGACCAGGACGGCGTCGTCGGTCCGGCCACCGGCTCGCGCCTGCTCACGTTGGGTGACCAGGGCTACAACGGCTCTTCCCTGTCGGGCCGCGGCTACTGCTGGAACTACCTCCCCGGCGACTTCGACTGACCGACCCGTCGCCCCTGACGCGTCACGCCGACCCGACCCACTCCACCCGAATTCAGGTAGATCCATCATGTTCAAGAAACTGAAGTTCGCCTCCGTCGCACTGACCGGCGTGCTCGCGGCCACCGGCCTGAGCGCGGCCACCGCGTCCCCGGCCGCGGCCGCCCAGACGTGCCCGTGGCCGTACGTGTGCTTCCAGGACTCCAACGAGAACATCCTGACGATGTACAAGGACACGGGCTGGCAGACCACCAGCGCCAAGACCCGCACCGCCCGCTGGGTCACCAACGCCCGCCACGACGACTGCGCCTACCTGCAGTACGCCAGCGGCTACACCGACCAGATCCGCCCGGGTCAGAGCTTCGGTCTCGGCTCCGCCGTCGTGTCCATCAACATCACCACCGGCTGCCCCTGAGCAGCGCCGCCACGCCGCGCGGCGGCCGGCCGGGCCTCCCCTCCCGGGGCGGTCCGGCCGGCTGCGCACACCTCCCGTTTCAACGGATGGCGTATCCGTCCCACAGCGGACCGCCGGCCAGGTCCAGCACCCGTGTCACCGCCTCGGCGAAGTCCTTCGTCTCCCCGGCGGTGATCGCCCGCACGGCTGCTTCGGACAGCGCGCGGTGCACCCCGGGGTCGGCCACGGCCAGCCGCCGCGAGAGCCATTTGCCTCCGCCGAGCCAGTGCCCGCCGACCAGGAGGGCCAGCTCCGAGGCGCGCTGGAGCATGTGCGAGAGCAGGTATGCCCGCTCTACGGGGTCCGTGCAGCCGCGCAGGTCGTCGAGCAGGTCGGTCAGTACGTACCGCTGATGGTCGAGCTCCCGGTCCGAGAGCGGCGGCGGGCCCGCCGCCCAGCGCCTTCGCGCCTTGTCCTGGAGCGAAGCGCCCAGCCCGTCCGTGTCCACCAGCAGCATCCCGTCGGCGCACATGGCGAGCAGCGGTGAATTCCGCTTCGCGGTCTCCTGGTCGGCGAAGCCGTGCCAGACGTCTTCCGTCTGTACGAACAGCTCCACCGGCCAGCCGCGGTACACCAGGTTCTCCCGGCTGGGGGCGGGCGGCCCGTCCAACAGCACCACGATGTCCAGATCGGACGTGGGTGTGCGGTGGTGGGTCAGCACGCTGCCGGCGAGGAAGGCGGCCCGGGCGGCGGGGAAACGTTCCTGCACCAGTGCGCGGGCGGTCAGCACGGGGTCATCCATGATCGCAGCGTACGACCGGCGGCGGTCTCGCAAGACGGCGGGTGCGGGGTGCGCCTCGTCCGAACTCCCGGATGCCCGAGGATCAGGAGCCGAGATCGCCGCCGGTCCGTCCCTAGCCGACCAGTCGGCGGCGCCAGTCGAGTGGGGTGATCGTGATGGCCCGGTCCGGGTCGTGGTCCCACTCCGTACGCAGGCCCACTGCTTCGAGGGCGGCCACGACCTCGTGGCCGATGGCCGCAGTCGTCCCGGCCGAGTCGTCGAAGCCGCCGAAGAGCAGCATCAGACCGTGCCCCGCTGCGGCGGAGTCCGTGCACTGGGTGTGGAAGTAGACGAAGCCGCGGGCGTCGGTGCCGCCTTCGCCGCCGATCTCGGACCGGCCGCAGCTGCGGCAGCAGGTGAAGTTCTCGCGGGCGGTGATACCGGCCTCCTCCAGGGCGGTGAACGCGCGGGTCAGCCGCTCGGGGTCGGTCTCGCCCTCCCATGCGGTCTGCTCCGCCACCCGCTCCAGCCACAACCGGTCGGCCAGCGCCTGCGCCTGCTCGGGCGAAACGGGCCGGTGCTCCGGGGTGACCAGGTACTCCTCGGCGAGCTCGGCCAGTTCGGCGCGCGAGGCGTACCCGTCGACGAGCACCTCGCGGACGCGCCCCTCCAACTCCGCCCGCCGGTCGTCGCCGAGGTCGAGCGGCGGCACCTCGTGGACGGGGCCCATGTCCAGCAACGACCAAGCCAGGCGCGCTTCCCAGCCGGCTTCCCGGCGGGCCCAGCCGGCGAGCGTCGCGATCACGGTCCCGGGACCGTCGGTCACCGTCTCGAAGTGCCGGTCAGGGGCGCCGTCGCGGTACTCCAGGGTGTAGCCGCCACCGGCCTCGTGCCAGACCTGCGCGAAGACGTCGGGCAGGTCGGGCAGCCGCTGAAGCACCAGGAACCTGTCGCCGTCGCCACCGATCCGCCGGACCAGCCCGGCCAGTTCCTCGGCGGACACGCGGACGTGTCGCTCACGGTTCTCCGTCTTCACCACGATCTCGAACATGCACGGACTCTGGCACACCCGTCCGACAGCAGGGGTGTAGGGTGCACATCGATTGAACGTGTTCAAGAAATATTCGGGGGCTCGTCATGCGGAACCGCGTCGGCACAACGGAACGCCGGAGAACCCATGACCGGAGCGCCATCGCGCCGGGCGCCGAGGTCGTGGGAGGAGTGCAGCTGATCTGTGCGGCCCTGTACGCGCAGCTCGCCGCGCTGGCGGACGAGCCCTACGGCCGGGGGTACGGCGGCGCCATCGCGGTGCTCTTCTGGCTCTTCGTCCAGGTGGTCCTCGGGCCGTGCATCGGCCTGGCGCTGGGCTTCGTACACAGCCTGCTCTTCACCACGCCGGTGATGGTCGCATCGAACGCGGTCGGCGTGCGCACGCGGATTCCCGCGCCATGGTGGGCAGCGCCCTCGGTGGTTCTGCTCGCGGCCGGGTACGCCGTACCGGTCTCGTGGATCGCCGGCACCGCGTACGCCGCCACGTTCGGCTGGATCGCAGCCCTCGGGGTGCTCCCCGTAGGAGCCTCCGTGTACGCGCGGATGCGGCTGGTGCCGAAGGTCAGGGCGCGACGGTGGGCCCTGGTTCTCATCGCGCCCGCGGTGGTCACCGCCTTCGCCTTCGGGCTGACCACGCCGGCGTACCAGCCGCCGGTCCTGGCCCGCGCAGACTACGTCGGCGAGTGGGCGGGCGACGGAGTCCACCTGGAACTCGGCCCCCAGGGCGAGGTGACGGCACAGCAACTGCCGGTCTACAAGGGGTTCGAGGTCGTGGACCACTGCTCCGGCCACGGGACGTGGAAACCCCAGGAAGCGGCCCACGGTCACCGCGCGGGCGTCGACCTGTCCATCCCCGGCTGCCGCAGCGCGAACCTGAACTGGGAAGTGGCGGGAACGGACCGGCACCCGGAACTCTTCGTACTCATGGGCGATCCGGATGCCGGAGAGACGGCCGTACTGTCGAAGCGGCGTCCCCGCTAGCGCCGGCCGCGGTCAGCCGGGCTTCGGCGGCGGCTCGTACCTCGGGTGTCTCCATGGGGTCGTCGCGCAGCGCCGCGATGCGGTCCATGACGTGGGGTCGGGGGCGCGCCGAGGCGATCCCCAGCAGCCGTGCCCGGTCCTCGCAGTCCCCGAGCGACTCGGTGTACATGTCGTCGTACGTGTCGTACGTGTCGTGCGGCCCGGACGGGTCGATGGCGGCGAGTGCCTCCAGGTAGTCGGCCCGTTCGTACGAGTGCGGGGTGTGCAGCCAGAAGCGGCGCAGGACGGGCGCCGCACCGGCGGCCTCCGGTCCGAAGCGGGCCAGTCGCTTCGCCGTCGTGTCCGGGCCGCACCAGACGCGCGCCTCCCACTGCCCGGTGAGTTCGGCCAGGAGTCCCGGCAGCGCCTCGGGCCCGGGGTGGTCGGCCAGGACGTCCGCGCCCAGCCGGGCCAGCCACTGCCGCCCGTCCACGGCCCACCCGCGCGCCGCCGGCACGGCGAGGTCTCCGAGACGCTCGACCGCCCGCAGGAGGCAGGGCAGGGGGCGGCGGTCGTCTTCGGTGCCGAGCGAGGGCACCAGCGGGATCAGCCCTTCGGCCGGACGCCGGCCGGCCAGCGCGCGCAGTGCGTCGGCCTTCGCCTGGAACTCCGTGCGGGCGTCGGCCAGTGAGGCGAGCAGCTCCTCGTCGCTCATGCCGTCCGACGACGGCCGCCGCGGAACGGGCCGGCGGTCCGGCACGTCGATCCCGAACCGGGTCCACGGCTCGTCGGACCACGGGAGGTGGTCCGCTGCGCCGATCCGGGCACGGGCCACGTGGCCCAGGTCCTCCCACCATTCGGCCGGCCAGGTGGCCGAGACCGACTCCAGTGCGTAGACCCAGTGCTCGCCCTCCCGTACGTACGCCCGGAGCCCCTCGCGGGCCTCGTCCGAACCGGCGAGGGCGAGCAGCTCCAGCGCGTCGACGGCACGCGCCGACTGCTCCTCGTCCCCCGCCAGCAGGCCGACGACCGGGGCCGGCGACAGCCCCAGGTCCCTGATCAGCCGCGCCTGGTAGGGGCGGCGGGTGTCGCACTGGTGGTCCCACGTCCAGTCCCGCCGAACGCCGTCGTACACGTACGCGGCAGCGGCCCCGGGATCGCGCCGGGCCCGTACGGCGCCCAGGCCCCGGCCGCGTTGCAGCAGCCCTTCCAGGCTGTCGTGGCGGGCGTACGACAGGGTGCGGGACGTATCGTCGTGATGGCTCATCACCCCGCACCCTGCCCGACCGGGAGCACGGTTCGCCATGCGATATCGCTGCTCCTTGCGGTACGGGACGCATCGGCGGGGCATCCGACTCCGCGGCCCGACCGGTCTCCGGCTCCGTCGCGGCCGTGTGGTTGCGCGGCTTCGCGGCTGTGTGGTTGCGCTGTAGCCGCGGGCCGTGACGCTACGGGCGGCGGGCCAGTACGTGGGCGTCGAGGAAGCCCCGCTCGGAGGCCGGGTCGTGGAGCAGCCGGGCGAACGGTGCGAGGCCGGCTGCGGCCAGCAGCTCGGCGAACCGGTCCACCGGCCAGCTGTAGGCGGGCGTCACCTTGTGGTCGAAGCGGACCGGCTCCGGCCCGTCGGTCGCGAAGAACGAGACGAGGAGCAGGCCCCCGGGCGCCAGGACCCGCACCTGCTCGGCGAGCAGCGCGGGCAGTTCCCCGGGCGGGGTGTGGATCATCGAGTAGTGGGCCAGGACGCCGCCGAGCGCGCCGTCCCGGATCGGCAGGGCTTCCATCCGGGCCTCGTCGAACCGCAGCGCCGGGTGGGCCCGGCGGGCGTGGTCGACCATGGCGGGGGAGAGGTCGAGCCCGAAGGCGTCCAGTCCCAGCTCGTGCAGCAGGGCCGTCAGATGTCCTGGTCCGCACCCGACGTCGGCCGCGCGCGGGTTCCCCGCCCCGCGCACCAGTTCGGCGAAGGTGGCGAGCATGTTCCGCGTGAAGGGCCGTGATTCCAGCCGGTCGGCGAACATCGAGGCGTAGAGGTCGACGACCCCGTCGTAGGCGGCCCGGGTCGTGTCGTGGTGTTCCGTCACGGGAGGAGTGAACACCACGCTGCGCGTCGGCAGGGACGCCGCCCTCCCGGCCCGGACCGGACGCGCGGCGCGAGGGCGGGCCTCAGGCGGGCGGCGCGGCATCGAGCCGCGCCAGTTCCTCCGCGGTCAGGTCGAGGTCCGCGGCCCGGGCGGAGTCGGTGATGGAGGCCGGGCGGCCGGCTCCCGGTACCGGGATCACCGCGGGGGAGCGGGCGAGCAGCCATGCCAGCGCGATCTGCTGCGGGCTGACGCCGCGGTCGTCCGCGAGGCGATGGAACGCGGTGCCGGCGGAGGTGGGGCCGGAGGGGCCGTCGAGGGAGCTGCGTGAGATGCCGCCCAAGGGGCTCCAGGGCAGGAACGCCAGGCCCAGCCGGGTGCTCAACTGCAGCTCGGCTTCGGTGTCGCGCACGGCCGGCGAGTACCGGTTCTGCACGGATGCCAGTCCGTCGCCCAGGATCGCGTGTGCTTCGAGGATCTGCGCGGTGGTGACGTTGGAGATGCCGGCGGCGCGGATCGTGCCGGCGTCGAGCAGTTCGCGCAGCGCGCCGACCGACTCCGCCCAGGGCACGGCGGGATCCGGCTTGTGCACCTGGTAGAGACCGATGGCGTCGACGGCCAGGCGCCGGGCGGAGGCCTCGGCGGCCCGCTTGAGGTGGTCCGGGCTGCCGTCCACGGTCCAGCTGCCGTCGCCGGGACGGCCGCGGCCGCCCTTGGTGGCGACCAGGACGCCGGAGGTGTCGCCGCCGTAGCGGGCCAGGGCGCGGGCGATCAGCAACTCGTTGTGGCCGGCCTCGCCGGCGTGCCAGTGGTAGCTGTCGGCGGTGTCGATGAGCGTGACACCCGCGTCGAGGGCGGCGTGCAGGGTGGCGATGGCCCGGGTCTCGTCCGGACGGTGTTCGATGGACAGGGGCATGGCGCCCAGGCCGATGGCGCTGACGGTGGTGTCTGCGATGGTGCGGTACTGCACGGCGGTGGCTCCGTTCGTCAGGCGGTGACGGGTTCGGCGGCGGTTTCGGCGACGACTTCGGTGGCGGCTCCGGCAATGGCTTCGGCGACGGCGCCCGGCAGCCAGTCGGAGGTACGGGAGAAGGCGAAGCCCAGCTGCTTCGCACGGGCGTTGCTCATGGCGTAATGGCGGTCGAAAGAGAAGGGCGACGCCTGCGCTCCCGCCGGGACGCTCCGGTGGACGGGCTCCCGTCCGACCGACGCACCGACGATCCCGGTGAACTCGTACACGTCGAGCGGCCCCTCGGAGCAGGCGTTGAGCGGGCCGGTGAAATCGGCCGCGACCGCCCACAGCAGCAGGTCCACCAGCTCTTCGTGGTGGATGAACACCGTGGGCAGCACCTTCGCGTGCACGGCGATCACCCCGCCCCGCGCGATGCGCTCCACGTAGTGCGCGAGCCGGCCGGTGAACTCCCGCGCGCCACCGCCGAGTACGTGCGCACTGCGCACCGACGCGAAGGCGAAGCCGGCGGCGCGGGTGAAGACGGCTTCTGCCTGGCGCTTGCCCTCCGCGTAGTGCGCCTCCAGGTAGGCGTCGTCGTCCCAGGGAAGGCCGAGGTCCACGGCCCAGGCGGCGGGATCGACGGAACCCTCCGGCACCCGCACGCCCGGCGGCACGGCCGGCAGCGCGGCGGTCGCCGGGTCGTAGACCTCGATCGTCGACGTCATGACGTAGCGCCGGGTGCGGCCGGCGAAGGCGCGGGCGGCGATGGCGGCTTGCACGGGGGTGTAGCAGATCTGATCGACCACCACGTCGAAGGTGCGGGAGCCGAGCGCGGCCGTCAGCGCGGCCTCGTCGTTGCGGTCGACGACCACGTGCTCCACGCCGGCGGGCGGCCGGGTGGAGCCGCGGTTGATCACGGTGACCTGGTGGCCCGCGGCGTGCAGACGTTCCACCAGGAGCTTTCCGAAGTACCGGCTTCCGCCGATGACGCAGATCCTTTGCATGCCCTCATCCTGGACACGCACGGCCATCAGCAGAAGTGATCATCTACTGAACGGGTATGAAGCCAAACTGTCGACGCTCATGAAGGCCCGCCGAACCCCAACCCCAACCCCAACCCCGGCCCACGCCCGGCCCCACTGTGCCCGCGAGGAAAGAACGGTGCAGGTCAAACCAAGTTTCACCGGCCTGCGCGGGCGCCCTATGCTGCCCGGACCGCGGCCCTTCCGGCCCGCGGCGGGGAGGGAACCATGGAAAGCAGAAGTGCCGCGGGGACGACGTCCGTGCGGGAGTGCCCGGAGTGCGGGGCAGCGGTCCCGGTGGACGAGCGGTACGTCGACTGGTGTGCCGCGTGCGACTGGAACGTGGATCCGAGCGCACCGGACCCCGAACCGGGCCGGATCCCGGCCGTGCGGCGCAGACTGGCGCACGCGTACGGGGAGCAGCTCGCGGCCGAGATGGAGCGGGGCGGGGGCCGGAGCAGGCCCGTGGGGCGCGATGCCGCGGCCCTGTCGGCATTCGCGCTGTCCCTGTTGGTGCACGGGGTGACCGTGGTGCTGGCGGTGAGCGGCCTCCTGCTGGTGGTGCTGGGCTGGGACGCCGGCGTGCAGCCCGTGCTCGGCGCGCTGCTGCTCGGCCTCGCGGTGCTGCTGCGGCCCCGGCCGCCGCGGCTGCCGAAGGACGCGCCGGTGCTGTACCGCGCCGACGCACCACGGCTGTTCGAGCTGATCGACGAGGTGGGAACCGTCGTCGGCACGGCCGGCGTGGATGCCGTGGTGGTGGATCCCGGAGCCAACGCGGCGGTGACCACGTACGGCTGGCGCGCACACCGCATGATGATGCTGGGCCTCGGCCTGTGGGAGATCCTCCCGCCCCAGGAGCGGGTGGCGCTGCTGGGCCACGAGCTGGGGCACTTCGCCCACGGGGACACCCGCCGCGGCTTCGTCACGGGAGGTGCGGTGCACGCGCTGGCCACCTGGTTCCACATGCTGACGCCGATCCCATCGCGCGGCCTCCTCGATTGGTTCGTGAACGCCGTGACGTTCCTGCCACGATGGGCGGTCTACGGGCTGCTCGTACTCCTGGACCACCTGACGCTGCGCGCCTCGCAGCGTGCCGAGTACCTGGCCGACGTCAGCGCGGCCTGGGCCGGCTCCACGGAGGCGGCGACGGGTCTGATGGACCGCATGCTGATCGCCCCGGCGGTCGGTCCGGAGCTGCGCCGGGAGTCGGTGGCGGCCGGAATGCGGGGTGGCCCCTCCGGACGCGAGGCCCGCGAGGGGGCGGAGCAGGGCCTGTGGGAGCGGCTGGCGCAGCGCATGGGCGCCGTACCGGAGCACGAGTACGAGCGCCTGCGCAGGGTCGCGGCCCGGCGCGGCCACAGCGTGGACAGCACCCATCCGCCCACCCACCTGCGCCGCCGGTGCGCCGCGGCATCCGGCCCGTACCCGGCGCAGGTCACGTACGACGAGGACCGCGCCACGGCGGTGGCACACGAACTGGCCCCGGCCCGCGCGGCCTTGGCCGCCCGAGTCATCCGGGACCACGCGGGCTGAACCGCAGGCGGCGCCGCGCAGGGCCGTCGGCGCCCGTGGTCTACTGCCGGTCATGCCGTTGCTGATGCTGGACCTCGACAACACGCTGGTCGACCGGGACGCCGCCTTCCGTGGCGCCGTCAGTGCGTTCCTCGCCGAGTACGGCCTGCCCGCTGCCGACCTCACGTGGGTGATGGCCGTCGACGCCGGCGGCTACGCCGCCCGCCGTGATGTCGCCGCGGCCATGACCGACCGGTACCGGGATGCGGTGCCCGCCGAGGCCGTCCGCGACCTGCTCGACCAGGGCGGCGCGGACCGCGTCGTCCTGGCCGACCGGGCCCGCGCGGCACTGGGCGAAGCCCGGGCCGACGGCTGGACCTGTGTGATCGTCACCAACGGCCGTACCGTCCAACAGGAGGCCAAGATCCGTCACGCCGGACTCGACGGGCTCGTCCAGGGCTGGGTGATCTCCGAGGCGGTCGGGTGCGGGAAGCCCGAGCCCGGGATCTTCCGCGCTGCCGCGGGCGCCGTCGGTGTTCCCCTCGCGGGCGCGTGGGTCATCGGCGATTCCGCACACGCGGACATCGCCGGCGCGAACGCGCTCGGGCTGCGCAGCGTGTGGGTGTCGCACGGCCGGACGTGGCCCCGGGATTCCCACCGGCCCACCCATGCCGCGGAGGACGTGGCCGCCGCGATCGACCACGTCATCGGCGCGGGCAGACAGGGTCCGGCCGGCCCCGGCGGGTGAATCAGTGGAGGCAGAGGCAGAACGGATGGCCGGCCGGGTCCGCGTAGACCCGCCAGTTGGCCTCCGGGCGCAGCCGGTCCGTCCGCTCCAGCACGGTCGCGCCGAGGGCGAGCGTCCGCTTCTCCTCCTCGTCGAGATCGTCCACGTCGAAGTCCAGGTGCAGCTGCTGCGGACGCTCCTGTCCCGGCCATTCGGGCGGCCGGTAGCCGTCCACCCGCTGGCAGGCCAACGGCGTTCCCTCGAACCCGTGCACCTCGACCCAGTCGGGATCCTCCGGATCCGGGACCACCCGGCCGCCGAGCAGACCCGCGTAGAACGCGGCGAGCCGTACGGGATCGGCGCAGTCCAGCGCGATCGCCTGCAGCCTTCGAAGCACTTGCGTCACCCCTCGTCCCTCGTCCCTCGGCCGCGCGCGCGGCGCGCGCGGCGCCCGCCGCGGGCCCCGCGCGCGCGGCCGCGCCCGCGCTCCCCCAACACCCGCGGGGCGACCCCGAGGCCCCCCGCCCAAGGCAC
>NZ_JBHYVA010000034.1:3890-14078 GCF_042750055.1 Streptomyces sp. NPDC059456 | reverse complement strand
CTCGTCCCTCGGCCGCTCGCGCGGCTCGCGCGGCTCGCGCGGCTCGCGCGGCTCGCGCGGCTCGCGCGGCTCTCCCGTACGACCGGCGTCGTACCCGCTGACCCGGCGAGCATGCACGGCGGACGATTTTGCATCCGAACGGTCCCGGAAGGGGCGATGCTAGCCTGCCGCACGTGACCAAGAAGGGCTCTGAACAGCGGATATCCAGCGTGTCGGGGCCGGACGGTCAGCAGCGCGCCCTCATCGTCGCGAGCTTCGTCAGCCGGGTGGGCAACGGGCTGTTCAACACCGCTTCGGTGCTCTACTCCAGCTGGTCGTTCACCTGCCCGCCGCGCAGGTCGGGGTCGGTCTCACGATCGCCGGGCTGACCGGGCTGCCGGCCGGGATCCCGGCAGGGAATCTGGCCGACCGGTACGGGCCGCGCACCGTCTGGCTGGCCGTCCTCGCCGTCTGCGTGCACAGTCTCGGAGAGGTCTGGGAGTCCTCGGCCGGCTTCGCACTCGGCTTCGGTCTCGCCCCCGACCACGCCCAGGGCCAGTACCAGGGCCTGTTCGGCATCGGCTTCGACGCCGGACAGGCCCTGGCTCCGGTGATCCTCACGGGAGCGGTCCTCGGACTCGGCCGCACGGGCCGGCTGCTGCTCGGCGTGTTCTTCGCGGCGGTGGGATCGGCGGGCCCGCCGCTGGCCGCGTGGGCGGACCGGACCCGTCCGGCGAGCCGGCAGACGGCCGACGCCACCCCCGCCCGACCAGCCGAAGCCGGCCTCCTCGATGCCGAATGGGGCCGACCACGGGGCCACGGCCGAGCGGCACCTCGAAGTGGGGGGTGTTACGCGTCGGCCGTCTCGAGGGGCACGGCGCGGGCGCGGGTCACGAAGGGCCGGGAGAGGACGGTGACGGCGACGGAGGCGGCGGCCACGGCCGTGATGGCCGCACCGGGGGTGACGTACTGGGCGAGGCCGCCGGCGATCGCGGCGCCGATGCCCTGCCACGTCATCCTGCCCGCGGACTCGACTCCCTGGACCTGCCCCCGGACCGGGTCGGGAGTCAGCGCGAGGAGCTGCTCCTGGAGCGGCAGGGTGGCTGCGAACCCGGCGCCGGCGATGAACACCGCCGCCGTCGCCACCAGCACCGGCGGGTTGACGGCGAACAGCAGGTAGGGGACGGCGAGCAGCAGGCGCAGGGCGAACGCCCAGCGGCGTCGCTGCCCGGCGGTGAGCAGGCGGCCGACCGTCAGGTCGCCGAGGAGCATGCCGGCCGATCCGGCGGCCAGGAAGGCGCCGGCGTGCCGGGGGGCGTAGGAGATGAACAGGGCCTCGCAGCCGACGATCAGGCCGTTGGGGACCCACAGGTTCAGCAGCAGGGCGCGTGAGCCGGAGTGGGAGAAGAGAGCGGTGTTCGTCGCCCAGGTCTGCCGCAGCCCGGGGCGACGGGTCAGCCGGATCGTGCGTTCCCGGACGGTCAGCGCCACGCTGATCGATGCGGCTCCGGCCAGCGCCGTCGCGGCGACGAAGACCCCCTGCGGGGTCAGGTACCGCAGGAGTACGGCGCCGACGGCGTAGCCGAGGACGGCCATGCCGCCCGAGGTGATGTTCATCAGCGAACGCGCCAGCGCGTACGCGGAGGCCGGCACCACCTCGGCGAGCAGCCCCATCCGGGTCCCGGTACCCAGGGACTGGAAGAACCCCAGTACGAGGAGCAGACCGAACCGGGCAACCAGCGGCAGCCCCGGGACCGCCTGTGCGGCAACGCCCGCGAGCGAGGCGCACTGGAGCACGACGAGGGTCCGGCGCGGCCGGTTTCCGTCCGCGACCGACATCAGCGTCAACGCGCCGAGCACCGTCGCGAACGTGGCGCCGTACATGCTCACGGCGGTCAGGAACGGGGACCGGGTCTGGTGGTCGACCAGTGTCCCGAGGGCGAAGCCGGACAAGGTGCTCGCGGCGGCCGTCAGGGTGAAGCCGGCGTACAGCCCGGCGAATTCACGGTTGCGGAGCAGTCCGCGGTAGCCGGTGGTGGGGAGTGTGCTGGAGACGGAAGTGTGGGAAGGCATGAAAAAAGCCTCCGCGCGCACCCCATGGGCGCACCGAAGGCCAACACCCCCATTATAGCAGCCCCCGAGAGCACCGGGTTGAGCCCTCAGCACCCGTCGCCGAGGTTGATTCCCGCCGCGGCGGCCGCGTGGACGGCGTACAGCTGGATCACTTCCATCGGTATCGCCAGAACGCTGAACCATACGGTGGTACCGGCGAGAAGGCCGGGCCAGCTCTCCCCGAGCCGCAGGCCGTACCGCCCGCGGAGCCGCCGCGCGAGCAGCACGCACACCGCCACCGCCGCCAGGCCGAGAACCGGACCGGCCCATCCGGCGGCGTACTCCGTCATCGGGAGGGGCAGGTGCCGACAGGCCTCGATCTGGCGGTCGGCCCAGTCGTACCCGATCTCCTGGGTGTGCAGGCTCGTGGCCACACCGGCCACGACCAGAAGCGGCACCAGCAGCGCCGCCGTCACGGTGCCCGGTGTGACGGCATGCGGGCGCGCCGTGCCGTCGTTCGCGGCGGGGGTGGGCGAGGTGGTGGCCATCAGTACCGGTCCGGCTCGTGCAGAGCCTTCGCATCCGTTCATTCGTGTCATCCGTGTCATCCGTGGTCACGACTCTACGGACATCCCCACGCCCGCCGGGCGCGGGGTGGTCGGTGCGTGCCGCGCCGGCGGGGGTGGTCACGACACGATCGCGTTGAAGAACAGCACTCCCGCGGCGAAGGCGGCACCGCCCGCGAGCAGTCCGGCGGCCAGGGTGCCGCCCGCCAGGACGGTGAGTACGACGGCGGCCACGGCGGTCAGGACGCCCAGCAGCAGGATCACGGCCGACCGCTGCGACAGCAGGGAGGGCGGCGGGGTGTTCTGGGACAACGTCAGCTCCAGCTTCGTCGGAGGGGAGCCGCCGCATCGGCGGGCGGCGGCCCGGGTGCTGGTGGTGTAGGTCGGACACGGCCCGTTTCCCCCGCCGGGGCGAGTGTGATCTGAATCACATGATGTGGGAGGGGGGAGAGGGACGGTCGCGGCCTAAGACGAGGGCGTGAGGCCAGACAACAGGACCGCCAGGGGAGCCCGGACGCAAGGGAGCGGATGTGCCGACTGAGCTCGAGGGCGATGGCATCGCCGTCCGCGACCCGCTCTCCGTGGGGCAGTCCGTGGGGCAGTCCGCCCCGGACGACCCGTTCGAGCCGGTCGGCTGTGAAGACGACGCCCGGCGCGCGCGGCGCTTACGCAATGACGCGAAGATCGTCGAGATCCTGCGGATGGACGGCTTCGAAGGCCCGCGCTACGCCAAGGTCGTCGAGCGGTTGTCCGGCTACGCCTGGCCCACCATGGTCAAGTGGTGCGGTACCGGCGAGGTCTTCCACCGGGCCGCCACCGTGGGCCGTCCGGTACCGCGGAACATGATCGTCTCCGACTGGTCGCAGGACGACCGCTTCGAAATCGCCACGGACAGCGTGATCAACGGCATGGCGCTCTTCCGTACGTACGGCCTGGTCCAGGGCCGCTGGCACGCCGACGGCGGGGCGAGCCTCACCACCTACTGCATGGGCGCCGTGATCCGCGCCTTCGGCCCCGTCTACAAGGCCTGGTACGACGAGCGCCGGACCGGACAGTCCGAGCTCCGCCGCGCCGGCACCGACGAGGAGGCCGACCCGATGGCCGCGATCCCCGACCAGCGCGCCGCAGACCCCTGCCAGGTCGCCGCGACGAACGACGAGATCCGCCGGATCCTCCCGATGGTGAAGGACGCCAAGGTCCTGGAGAGCCTGGGCTGGTACGCCGTCGGCTGCACCCAGGAACAGGCCGCCCAACGCGTCGGGCTGACACGCAAGGCCTTGGAGCGCCGGACCCATCGACTGAGGAACCGGATCAACGAAAGCGGAGTACGCCGGCCTGAGCCGGAGGAGGGGGAAGCACGATGAGCCTTCGGCGTGAGGGGTTCCTGGAGGACCTCGCCGAGACGGACACCGTTGACGACATCGACTTCGATTCCCTCCTGGACGCCTCCAGCCTCGGGGCGCCCCACGTGATGGCTGCGCTGGGGCACGTCCCCGACCCGGTCCGGCGGCGCATCCGGGAAGCGGTCGCCGCACCGTGCGCGGTGCCCGAGCCTTCGGCGGCCGTTCTGGAAGACACCATTCCACCGGCGGACGAGGAGGGCGAGAGGACGGAGGAGAACGAGAGCTACGCGAGCTACGAGAGCTGCGAGGGCTCTCCTGCGCGGACCCCCGACGAGGCGGACGTGGATCCACCGGCCCCCGTGGTGACGGCCGGCACCGGGCGCTTCCTGCGGGGCGCCGGGTTGTGGCAGGCGCCCACCCTGGTGGTCTCCGGTCCGACCGGGACGGGGAAGACGGCGTCGGCGGTCTCGCTCCTGCAGGACCTCATGAGCCGTACGGAGCCGGCCGCCGGCCGTGAGCTGCTGACGGGCGGCGGCGCACAGTGCCTCACACGGGCGGTCGCGTGGATGGTGCTCCGGCCGATTCCCGTCGGCCCGCCGAGCGAGCGCAGCGGCCATGCCGACGCCGAGCACCTGTTCCTCCGTACCCTCCGGTCGGCCCTCGGCGACCGGATCGGTGCCGGCGGGGGCGGGCCACTCCACGAACCGGGCCCGGACGACCGGCCCATGGGGAGGTGGAGCGCTGCCGCACTGTCCCGCGGAGCCGAGGAGTTGCAGGATCTACGGCGTGGCGATCGACGCGCGGTCCTCTGGAGCACCTTTGCCGGGCTGCGCGCGGACCCTGATCCCCGGCGGCCCGACAGGGGCGGCTACGAAACGGGCCGGCTGGTGCCGGCGCTCATGCCGTCCGCCGGTGCGCAACGGCACCCGGGGCCCGTTCCGCTGTCCCCGGTCCCCTCGTGGGAGCGCATGCTTGCGTGCCGTCGCAGCGCGGACCGGCGCGTGGGGGCCTTCATCACCTTCGACGACTTCGACCGATCGCTCTTCTCGGCGGCTGCACATCCGGCTGCACGTTCGGCTGCACATCCGGATACGGCTCCGGACGATGTGGACTGGATGACCGTTCTCGCTTGTCTGGCCGCGATGTTCGGAGCACGGGAAGGGTGGGAGCAGGGCGGCCTCGAGAAGGCCGTCCGGCACCTGATGGAGATGCGGGGACGCACGAACGATCCGGGGAGCCTCGCGGACTTGGCCGTTCTCGGCGGACTCGCGGGCGCGCGCGGCGCATCGGAGCCTCGACGTGCGCGAAGCCACCCGGTCATGCGCCACCCGACCCCGTCGCCGAGGAGGGACGTGCTGCGTTCCGGGCCGCCGGCGGAGAGTCCGCGTCGTCCGCTGAGGAGCTGGCGGGAGAGGGAGGGGGATCAGGAGGTGCTGCGTGCGGAACTGGTCGTCCATCTGTGTGAGCAACCGTCGGACGACGGCCAGTACGTGTTCCACGCACTTCTGGCGTACAGGTGCGCCGATCCGTATGCCGTGGAGGCGGTGTTCAACGTCCCGGGGCGCGACGACGCGGTGACCTGGGTGCTGGCACGCGATCTGCTGTGGGACGGCCTTCGCGGCAGAGCGGGCGGGGGAGACGTGCAGGTGTGGAGCGAGGAACCGGCGCAAGGGCCGCAACCGGCGCAAGGGCCGCAACCGGCGCGGCCGGCGCAACCGGACGAGCCCGCCGCACCCCGCTTCCGGCGTACCTACCTCCGGCTGACCTCGCCGGACGGGACGGCACTCCTCTTCATGCGCACCGATGACGTGGAGGAGTTCCTCGGGCTGTCCCAACGCATGGTCCCGCTCGGAACCGAACACGAACAGCTGGTCGGCGGACTGGCGGACCTGGAGCAACACCTGCACGAGCTGGCGGCGTCACCGGGCTGCAAGGACTGACGACGGGACGGCACGGTGCCCAGTGGCTGCTCCGGGCGAGGCCGGCGCCGACGCGGATCTCCGCGCGGGCGGCCGGGGCCCGACCACAGGTCCCGGACCCACACGGGGCCCGTGCATCCCGGTGTCCGCGCAGAGCCCCGGCCCGGTGCGCCGGTGGCTGAGATCCGGAGCAGGAACGGCACCACCCGGACCGGTGCACCGCCGGGACCGGCCCCGCCGGCCGGTGAACGCGAACGGCACCGTGTACGCGGAACGTTCGCACGCCGCCGATGCCTGCGCGGCTAAGGTTGCAGGTCACAGGACGGCCCGGAGGAGCAGACCAGAGGATGATCACTCAGATTCGGATCGACGGCTTCAAGTCGTTCCGTGACTTCAGCCTCGACGTGCCGCCGACGCTCATCCTGCTGGGCCCGAACGGGGCCGGGAAGTCGAACCTCTTCGATGCGCTGCGCCTGGTCGCCGGCACGGCCGACCGCGGTTTCGAGGCAACCGTCCGCGAGGATTCCCGGCTGTCGCCGAGCGGGCTGTTCCACCAGGGCGCCGATGGGCCGGGCCACACGTTCGTCATCACCGTCGGAACGCTGATCGCCTCGCAGGACGGCCCGCTCCCCGTCCGGATCCGCCTGCGCGCGGGCCGCATGCCCAACGGGCAGGTGGCCGTGGTCGGCAAGAGCGCCATCTGGGTCAGCAGCCTCGACGTACCCGGGTGGATGACGGACCTGGGCCTGGACCGGGACGTCCAGTCCGCCGTCGCGCGTGCCCGCTCGGCGTTCCTCGCGCGTACGGACGGCGTGGACTACCTGCCCTTCAAGGGGAACATCGGCCCCGCCTGGGATCCACGGGCCTTCGACGGGTTCGACGGCTTCGACGGCTTCGAAGGTGACGCCGGAGAGGACGACGAGAGGTACGCGGAGGACTTCGCGGCGGCGCCGGGTGACGAGCTGCGCGCACTCGTGGCCCGGGAATGCGCCTCCTGGTACCCCTTCGTCCTCGATCCGGAGGCGCTGCGCACGCCCACGGCCGCTCTGGCGGCCGGCAGGACCTCCCCGGACGGTGGCAACCTGGCGGCGGTCCTGCACCGCATCAGCGACGCCTCCCCCGGCAACTGGAGGCGTTTCGTCGGTGATCTGGCCGCGCTCATCGACGGAGTGCAGGACGTCCGGCCGCTGTACGACCGGCGCCGCGGGGAGTACGACTTCGAGGTGGAGTTCGGCAACACGGGCTGGATCAGCCCGCCCGCCCTCTCCGACGGCACGCTGCGGATGGCGGCCCTGCTCGCGGCGGCCGCGGACCCGGTCTGGCCGGGCGGCATGTACGTGGAGGAGATCGAGAACGGGATGCACCCCGAGCACGTCGCCGATCTCGTACGCAGGCTCAGGCGCGGTACCGGCGTGACACCGGATTCCGTGGCCTCCCCCTCCGCCGCCCTTCCGTACCGGCAGCTCATCGCCACGACGCATTCCCCGGCCCTGCTGGCGGCGCTCCGCGACGACCTCTCCGGCAGCCTCGTCTTCATGGAGCAGGCCGACCGGGTCGATCCGCAGCGGCGGAGCGTCGTCCGTACGACCGTGGCCCGGCCGCTTCGGGCCTTCGACGCGGAGCGGGATCCCGGTGAGACGGTCTCGCCGGAGCACGTGGAGCGGCTGCTGCGGAACCTGGGCCGGGGGGCGTCGTGACGTACAAGTACAGGCCGCTGAAGCCCGGGCTGCTGGTCGAGGGCAGCGACGGGCCCTACTTGGCGAGCCTCGTCAAGCGCCAGCTGGACCGGCTGATCGAGCAGCGCAGCTCGCAGACCGTGGAGGTGCTGCGCTGCGAGGTGTCCGCCGTACGCACGAACGACAAGCCGGAGCGGGTACTGCAGGCGGCGGAGGAACTCGCCCGGGACTGCCACGTGGTCTTCGTCCACGGTGACGAAGACGCCCGCGACGAGCGCCTCAAGCTGGTCGGCGAGCTGGACGACCGGCGGGCAACGGCCGCGCGGGCCGGCGTCCCGGTCGCTCTCGTTCCGGTGCTCATGACCGAGTCCTGGATGCTGGCCGACCGCAAGGCCCTGGAACACGTCGTCGGCGCCGGGCCCCTGAAGGCGTACCCGTACACCTCGCCCTCCGCGCTGGAGGGCCACGTCACGATGAAGGGCAGCAAGGAGAAGCGGAATCCGAAGCAGGTCTGGAAGGCCCTCCTCGGGCCCGACGGCCGCGAGGTGCTGAGCGACCGTGCGGAGTTGCTCGTGCGGCGGACGGACCTCGATGTGCTGGAGCAGCTGCCCTCGTACCGGAAGTGGTGCGAGGACACGGCACGGGCGCTCCGGACCTTGAACTTCCTTTAGGGCGGCGGGCCCGTTCGCGGGGTCAGCCGCCGTCCACGTACGCTCGGGCAGCGACCATCACGTCGCGCATCCTGCCGTCGGCGATGCACTGTGCCGGCGCCTCGTCTTCGAGTTGCGGGTTCATGCCGATCATCCATGCGCGGGCCGTGTAGAGGCTTTCGGCGTCCTGGATGAGCTGGAAGACCTGGAGGGCGGCGCGCAGGCGCTGCTCCGATTCGGGACGGGGCGTGGTGTCGCCCGATGCCCATTTGCCGACCTGCTTGGGGTCGCTGATGTTGGCGATGCGTGCGGTCAGGCGCTGCCCCAGATTCTCCTGGAGGAAGCGGGCGATCTCGCTGATGTGCATGCGCACGGTGGCGACGTGGGCCCTTTCGGCGCTGGCGACACTCTTGGCGACGGCTGCGGCGACGGGGGGCGTGGTGGTGTCAGAAGGCATGGTCAGGTCTCCCTCGTTGCCCTGACTGCGCGCCCGTGCGGTGGACGGGTCGCGTGTTCAGGCGACGGGTGTCGGGGTGTGCCCGCAGGACCTGGCCGTCGCGTGCTGCCGCGGGGGCAGACGGAAGGGATGCTCGGTCTCGGCGAGCTGCGAACGCTTCGTGGTGTGTTCCCGACCCGCCGGGAAGCGTGTACCAGCGCGGGTGGTGGGGCGTGCCGACTAGCGGTCGGCGCTCAGCATCGATGTATTCCGGTCCGTGGGGATCCGGCGCATGAATGCCTGGGGCGATCCGAGGGCGCGGGGCCCTGGAGGGGTGGTGGGGCCGCGGTGTGCGGCACGAGCCCCACGGATAAGAACGCGCTGACGGTGCAACGGGTGTTGCCCATGAGATCCCCCACATGTTCCACGTTGGTCGATGTACTGGCGAGGTTACCCATTATCACCCTCCAACTCCACCTTTTAGGCAGAATCCGGCTCGTTGTCGATGGTGCGTCAAGTGGGGTGTTTGGAGCGGAACTTGCCCTCCGACCTGCGGAAATGACGTTCTGTCGGGAGGGCGGAGGGTGGGTCGTTTCGCTCTTTTGGACGACCATGGCGTAGCGGCTTCCGGGTGGGCTTCAGTCGTCTTTTCCGGTGGGTTGGGGGAGGGGATTCAGGGGGAGGAGGGGGGAGAGGGGCGCGGGTCGGCTTCCGGCGCCGCCCGGGCGCCGCCTCAGAGGACCGTCAGGTCGTACTCCTGCGCCACCCGCCGCAGCGCCTCCGACTCGGGGAAGATCAGGCTGGTCTCCTCCTGCTTGAGCTCCACGTCGTTGAAGACGGCCCAGCACTGGCGCATCCCGAAGCGGGAGCGGTAGGCGATGCCGTGGATGAGGCGCTCCTGCCGGGAGGGGCCGGTCCGCTGGGTGATGGCCCACGCCGAGATCAGCCGGGTGATGCGGCGGTTGAAGCCCTGGATGTGCTCCACGGTGAGCGCGTCCACGCCCTGTTCCGCCAGTTCGTCCTTGAGTTCCCGGGAGAGCGTCTCCAGGGTCCGCTCGTCGTCCACGTCGAGGAAGCGGGCCTCCTTGGGAGGCTGCAGGCGGACCAGGATGTGGCGCGTGATCCAGTCACGGGGGATCATTCCGGGCGCCATTAAGGACGATGTGATCCACTCGTCCCCGATGACCTCCAGCATCTTGGGGGCGACGCGGAAGGGCGCCAGGGCCTCCGCGAAGCACCCGTCGTGCTGGGAGGCGCAGTAGAGGGTGTCGTAGCTGACCAGACTCCAGCGGTTTCCGCCCGTCCGGGACGCGTCCTCCTGGCTGATCCGCTCGTACGTGAACGGGTTCTTGGCCTTTCCCAGGCGCCAGACGCCGCGTTCGGGTGCGGGGATGAGGACGACGTCCTGCTGTTCGGTGTCCCGGCTCATGCGGCCGTGCTCCTTGCTCCGGCCGCCCGCCGTCAGGCGCGGGGCCGATGATGCTCGTGGCTCGTGCGGCGGGGGCGGGGGGGGGGGGGGGCCGGCCGCGCGCGGTGGCGGGGCGGGTAGGGGGGGTTTGGTATTGTG
>NZ_JBHYVA010000034.1:0-3880 GCF_042750055.1 Streptomyces sp. NPDC059456 | reverse complement strand
CGTGGGGGGGGGGGCGTTTCTCGCGGGGGGGGGGGGGGGGGGGGGGCGGGGCGGGGCGCCCCGCCCCCCGGGAGAGCCGGTCTCGTGACGGTGTGGTGCTCATGAGGGGCGCTCAGGAGCGGATGGCGCGCGCCCTGCGGCGTATCGGTCCGCGGCACATGCCGAACGATCATTTTCATGCTCTCGTACGACCGATGCGACCGGGTTGCGGTGGCCACCGGGGGCGCACGAAGGAACGCGGGGGGCGCATGCGGGCGATCAGGCTCCGCCCGCCCGGCACCGTGCGAGGTCGACCTCCACCGCGACGGCTCCGGCGTCCCCGGTGAAGGAGAGCACGACGCTCCCGCCGGCCGCCGACGGGTGCGCGGCGAGGCTGCGCACGGGGCTTCCCACCGCGAGCAGCAGCCGGCACCGCCCGGTGGCGGCGTCCCGGACGCGGATGGTCCCGTCGGCCGAGCCGGAGGCGACGAAGCTGCCGAGGCCCTCCGTGTTCCACAGGGCCAGGGCGTGCACGGCCGCGGTGTGGCCCGTCAGCGGCTCGCCCAGGGGGCGGCCCGCGCGCAGGTCCCACAGCCGCACCGTGCCCGTGTCGCCGCCGCTGGCCAGGTGCGGCGGAAGGCCGTCCAACGGGCCCGGGTTGAGGGCGACGGCGTGCAGGAGCCCCTGGTCGCAGCGCAGGGGCGCACCGGCGGCACCACCGCGTTCCGCGTCCCACAGCCGTACGGTGCCGTCGGAGCCGGCGGAGGCGAACCAGTCCCCGCCCTCCTCGCACGAGGCCGCGGCCACCGCCAGGATCCGCAGGCCGTGCCCGGTCCACTTCCGCAGCGGGGCCATGCGGTCCAGGTCCCACAGCCGGACCGTCTCGTCGTCGCCGCCGCTCAGCAGCAGGTGCCGTCCGTCCGCCGTGGCACAGCCGGCCAGGGCGCGAACGGGCAGGAAATGCCCCTCCAGCACGTCCGGCAACGCCTGCCGGGTTCCCACGTCCCACAGCCGGATGCCGTGGTCCCCGGATCCGGCCGACGCCAGCACGCGCCCCGCCCGGCGGCGCGCCCAGGCCATCGCCGAAGGCGGCCGTCCGGTGCCGACGCGGGCGACCGCGTCCCCCGTGGCGATGTCCCGCACGTCGACGTGCTCGCCGCCCCCGCTGAGCGCGAACCAGGACGGGCCGCGCGGCTCCCCCGGCTCCGGCAGCAGCAGCGCCCCGTCCGTCGGCGCCGGTCCGGCAGGCGTACGGGTACGGGCGCCGGCCAGTGCGCACTCCAGCACCTCCCGGTTCCACAGGCGCAGCGTCCCGTCGACGGAGGCCGACGCGAGGATCCCGGAATCCGGGGAGCCGACGGGGCTGAGCGCCGTCACGGCGCCGGTGTGCCCGCCGAGCAGCGCCGCGGGCTCCTGGCCGGCGGTGTCCCACCGGGAGACGTCCCACACGGCGATGCGGCTGCCCGCCCCGGCCGCCACGAGGTGGCGTGCGCCCAGGGTGAGCGCGGTCAGGCCGGTCACCGGCCCGCCGGCGCCGGTGAGCGTGGCGAGCGGTCCGGTGGCGTCCCAGACGGTGACACTGCCGTCCGCGTGCCCGGCCGCGACCGTCCCCGGCCGCGTGGTGGGAGCCAGCGCGCGGACCTCGGCCGGGAACGCGAACCGCGCCACCTCCGTCTCGGCCGCGGTGTCCCGGAAGATCAGGAACGCGCAGTCGGCGATCACCAGCAGCGGCCGGCCGGGCGGGTGCTCCACCGCCGCCAGCGCGGTGGTCCGCGTACGGGGTGCGTCGCCGGGCAGGGTCAGCAGGTCCAGCGGGCCCATCCGCTCGTTCCACCAGACCACCGCCCCGTCCCCGTTGACACTGAGCACCGCGAGTTCGTGCCCGCCGTCGCGGTACGCGCACACGTCGGCGATCCACATCCCGCCGGGCCGGTGGACCTGGTCGACGAGGTGTCCGGTCGCGGGGTCCCAGAGGCGGACGGTGCCGTCCGTGCTGCCGGAGACGAGCAGCGGCGACTGCGCGGGACGCGGCGCGAGGACCAGGTGGCGTACGGATCCCTCGTGGGCGGCGATCCGTTCGCGGACCGGCGTCCCCTCGACCGCGTCGAACAGCTCGATGCCGCCGTCGTCGTCGCCCGCCGCGAGCGCGGGGCGCCCGTCGGGTGCCGGCACCGCCGTCAGGGACCGGACGGTGGTGCCGAGGGTGGCCAGGACGTTCACGGGCGGCATCCACCGGGACCACAGCACCGCCAGCGGTCCCGCCGCCTCGTCGGGGGTGCGCGGGCGCGGCAGACCGGGGTGGCGCAGCGCCGTGTACGCGAGGTGCAGGCTGGCGAGGCGCGAGGGGTGGTCCTCCCCGTCCGCCCGGTGCAGGTACGGCTCCACGGCGGCCCACGCCTCCAGCCAGAGCCGGCCCTCCTGTCCCCGGCCCGGGCCCAGCAGCCCGCGGATCGGGCTGCCGGTCAGCCACGGCAGGACGTCGGCCGGCACGTGCGCGTCGTCCAGGACCCCGCCCAGGCGGGCGTGGCGCGCGAGGTACCGCCGTACGTACGGGTGCGGGGCGGTGCCGGCGGCCCGGCGGCCGGTGTGCGGCGCTGCCAGGGCGGCGAGCGCCTGCGCGATGCGGGCGTGCACGGCGCACTCGTCGTCAGCGTCCGCGTCCGCATCAGCGTCCCCGCTCCCGTTCCTGCTTCGGTCCCCGCCCCCGGCTCCTCTCCTGCCCTCGTGCACGTCGTCGGCCCGGTACGTGCCCCCCGGCGCGCCGGCCCCCTCGGCCCCGTCCGTCCTGCCGAGCCCGTCAGCCGTGTCGGCAGGCTCGTCCCGACCGTCCGTCATTCCCATCCCGATCCCCCCACCAGGTGCCGCGCCGCCCGCGGGCCAGGCGCGCAGGACAGCGGCCAGCCGCTCGTGCGCCGGCCGGTACACCCGCTGGTCCTCCTCCACGTCACGGGTGAGATACCCAGCCAGGCGGCCTTCCAGCAGCACCCGGATCTTGGCATCGGCATCCGCCACGGCCTCCCCGCGGACGGCGGACGCGACGGCGGGCCACACCTCGCCCCAGGCCGTGCCGCGCCCCTGCGCGAACGCCGTCGCGCGCAGCAGCGCCAGCGCTTCGTCCGCCGCCAGGCCGTCCTCGGCCGACCGCGCCAGATCGTCCTCCAGCAGTCCCGCCGTGCCCCCTCCCAGCCGCGCGAGCCAGCCGTCGTCGGCCGACAGCCGCGGCCCCTCGGTGCGCAGTTGGTGCGCCGCCACGCGGGCGTCCAGGAAGGACCGCCCCACCGCCCCGGCCACCGTGCGCGAGACCCCGGTCAGGTCGTGTCCCGCCCAGTCGGCCTCCCCGGCCAGCAGGGCCCGTACGTACCCCTCGACGTCCCCTCCCATGTCCTCGTCGTCGGTGCGCAGCACGGCCGCCCCGGGGAGCGCCTCCCGCAGCCGGCCCAGCAGCTCCTGGCCGCCGGTGCCCGGGGCGAGGCGGTCGGCGCCGTCGCTGCTGCGGCCGGCGACGACCAGCCGTACCCCGCGCCGTACGGGATGCGACGGCGCGGCGTCGGTCAGCGGCCCGGTCAGTTGGCCGGACCGGTGCCCGTACAGGTGGCCGGCCAGCGGTACCAGCACCTGGTGCACCACCGCCGCCGGGTCGGTCGCCTCGTCCAGTGCGTCGACGACGATCGTCACCATGGGGCCGGGCGAGCCGAGGAACGTCCGCAGTCCCGACTGCCAGCGGCTCAGCTGGTCCCGGCCCGACGGGTCGGCCCCCGCCCCCAGCTTCTTCGCGATGACCTTCAGCAGCCCCAGCGGCTCCCGGTGGTGGGGGGGGGCGGGGGGGGGGTCGCCGCGGCCGCGCCCCCCGCGGCGCCGCCGCGCGCGGGGGCCCCGCGCCCCCGCCACCCGCCCGCCGCCG
>NZ_JBHYVA010000033.1:0-26796 GCF_042750055.1 Streptomyces sp. NPDC059456 | reverse complement strand
CACCATGAGCTTGCGCAGCTCGGCGCGGTGGCGGCCGTTGGGCTTGGCCTCCCGGTACCAGCTGACGGTGCCGTCGAGACGGCCGTCTGCGGCGCGGGAGACCCAGAGGGCGAGCGAGCCGTCCTCGACGGCGGGGGCGAGGGAATCCCACCAGGCGGCCGCCCCGGCGCGGTCGAGGCCGGCGAGGAAACCGAGGGAGGAGCCACCGCGGACCACGGCGACCAGGAGATCGGCGAGTTCGTCGCGGTGGGCGGCCAGCCGGGCGGCATCGAGCCGGGTGACGACGGGGATCACGGGGATCACAGGGATCATGCGGAGAGGATAGGCACCGGCCGGCGGCCCGCCGGCGGCCGCCCCCGGGCAGGGGGTACGCCTCCTCGGCCGGCGGGGGGCGGCTCCCCGCAGAGCGCCTCGCGCACGACCCCGCCGCACCGCACGCCCCGGCCGCACCGCACGCCCCGGCCGTGCGGCCACCGCTGCACGGGGCCGGCACCGCCCCGCCCCGTCACCGTTGCCCGTGGCTCCGCCCCGTCCCCCCGCGCGCCCGGGTGCCGCGCACCGGCGACGGGGGCCGCGCCCCGATCACTCGGCCCGGCCGCGGGCGACGCCCCCTAGGGGGAGGGGAGTTCGGCGAATTCCGCCACCAGGGATGCGTGGTGGCCCGGGGTGCCCAGGGCGAGGGCGTCGGCCTTGGCCCGCTTGAGGTACAGGTGCGCCGGGTGCTCCCAGGTCATGCCGATGCCGCCGTGCAGCTGCACGCACTCCTCCGCCGCGCGCACCGCGACCCCGGAGCAGTACGCCTGGGCGACGGCCACCGTCAGCGGGGCGTCGGGGGCCCCCGTGGCGAGCGCGTCCGCCGCGGCGCGGGCCGCCGCGCGGGCCGAGGCCACGTCCAGCCACAGCTGCGCCAGCCGGTGCTTGAGCGCCTGGAAGGAGCCGACGGGCCGGTTGAACTGGTGCCGGCCGCGTACGTGCCGCACCGTTTCCGTCAGGCACCACTCGGCGAGCCCGAGCTGTTCGGAGGCGAGCAGTCCTGCCCCCGAGAGCAGCGCTCCGGCGACCGCCGCACGGGCCGTCGCCGGGTCCGCGAGCCGGGTTCCGGCGGCCGCGTCCAGCGTCACGGTGGCCAGCGGGCGGGTCAGGTCCAGCGGCACCAGCGGCGTCAGTGCGGCTTCCGCCGCGGGGACCGCGTACAGCCCGGTGTCCGCGAGGACCAGCAGCACGTCGGCGGCGACCGCGTCCGCCACCGAGGTGACCGTGCCCGTCAGTGCGCCGCCCCCGGTGCCGCGCACCGCGGCCGGCAGCGCTGCGCCCGGGGCCTGTGTCAGCGGCAGCGCGGGTGCGCACACCTGCCGGCCCGTGGCCAGCTCCCGGAGCAGTGCGGTGGCCTCCGGCGTGTCGCAGCCCAGCAGGATCTCCGTGGCGAGCACCGCGCTCGTCAGGTACGGGACCGGCGCCACGGCCCGCCCCAGTTCCTCCAGGACCACGGCCGCCTCCCGGTGCCCCGCGCCCTGGCCGCCGAGCTTCTCCGGCACGAGCAGTCCGGCGGTGCCGATGTCGGCGGCGAGGGTGCGCCACAGTTCCGGGTCGTGCGGCCGGCCGGTCTCCGCCCGGGCGAGGACGGCCGCGGGTGCGCACCGGTCCGCGAGCAGCGCCCGTACGGCGGAGCGGAGTCCTTCCTCCGTGTCCGAGTACAGCAGGTCGAAGGCAGTGCTCATCGGGCCAGGTCCTTCCAGGCGAGGTCCTTGTCGTCGCGCGGCTCGCCGGGCAGGCCGAGGACGCGTTCGGCAACGATGTTCAGGAGGATTTCGCTGGTGCCGCCCTCGATGCTGTTGCCCTTGGCGCGCAGGTAGCGGTATCCGGCGTCGCGGCCGGTGAAGTCGACGAGCTCGGGCCGGCGCATCGTCCAGTCCTCGTACAGCAGCCCCTCCTCGCCGAGGAGTTCCACCTCCAGGCCGCTGATCTCCTGGTTGAGGCGGGCGAAGGTGAGCTTCATCCCGGACCCTTCGGGGCCGGGCTGCCCGGCGGCGAGCTGCTGGCGCAGCCGTTCGCCGGTGAGCCGGGCGACTTCGGCCTCGACCCACAGTCGCAGCAGCCGCTGGTGCAGTGCGTGGGTGCGCAGCCCGGGCCGTTCGCGCCAGGCGGCGGCGACGGGCGCGATCATGCCGCCTTCGCGCGGGATGCGCATGCCGCCGATGGAGACGCGTTCGTTCATGAGGGTGGTGCGGGCGACCTCCCAGCCCTGGCCCACGGCGCCGAGCCGGTGGCCGTCGGGGATGCGGACGCCGGTCAGGAAGACCTCGTTGAACTCGGCCTCGCCGGTGATCTGGCGCAGCGGCCGGACCTCGACGCCGGGGGCGTGCATGTCGCAGAGGAAGTAGGTGATGCCCTGGTGCTTGGGCAGCGCCGGGTCGGTGCGGGCGATCAGGATGGCCCAGCGGGCGGTGTGGGCGCTGGAGGTCCACACCTTCTGTCCGTCGACGATCCAGTCGCCGGAGCCGCTTTCGCGGACGGCGCGGGTGCCGAGTGCGGCGAGGTCGGAGCCGGCGCCGGGCTCGCTGAAGAGCTGGCACCAGACCTCGTCGCCGGCCCACAGGGGGCGCAGGAAGCGCTGCTTCTGCTCGTCGGTGCCGTAGGCGAGGATCGTGGGGGCGGCCATGCCGAGGCCGATGCCGATCCGGCGGGGGTCGTTGTCGGGGGCGCCGGCGGCTTCGAGTTCGGCGTCGACGACGGCCTGGAGGGTACGGGGGGCGGCGAGTCCGCCGAGGCCCTCGGGGTAGTGGATCCAGGCGAGGCCGGCGTCGAAGCGGGCCCGCAGGAACGCGGCGCGGTCGGTTTCGGCGGGCGGGTGCGCGAGGAGCAGGTCCCGTACGCGCGCCACGAGTTCTTCGGAGGTGATCACCGCGAGCCGCCTCCGTTCAGGGCCGGTACGACGACCAGGCGGCCGGTGGTGGCCCCGTCGGCGAGGCGCTGGACGGCGTCGGCGGCTCCGGCGAGCGGGACGCGTTCGCTGACCAGCGGTGTGATCGCGCCCTCGGCGGCGAGCCGGGTCAGCTCGGTGTGGCAGGCGGCGATGGAGGCGGGGTCCTTGGCGGCGTACAGGCCCCAGTGCAGGCCGAGGACGGCGTAGTTCTTCACCAGGGCGTGGTTGAGGGCGGGGGCGGGGATGGTGCCGCTCGCGAAGCCGACCACGACGATCCGGCCCTCGAAGGCCACGCACTTGGCGGAGGCGGTGTACGCGTCGCCGCCGACGGGGTCGTACACGACGTCGGCGCCGTGCCCGCCGGTGAACTCCTTGACGCGGGCCGCGATCCCGCCCGCCTCCTCGCTCGTCCGGTCGATCACCAGGTCGCAGCCGAGTTCTTCCGCGGTGCGCACCTTGGCCTTGCCCCCGACGACCCCGATGACGGTGGCGCCGGCGGCCTTGCCGAGCTGGACGGCGGCGCTGCCGACCCCGCCGGCGGCGGCGTGCACGAGCAGGGTCTCGCCGGCCTGGAGGCGGGCCCGGCGGTGCAGGCCGAACCAGCCGGTCTGGTAGCCGATGTGCAGGGCGGCGGCCTCGGCGTCGTCGAGGGACTCGGGGGCCGGCAGCAGGGCGCGGGCGGGCGCGGTGACGTACTCGGCGAAACCGCCGTGCGGCAGGCTCGGGTTGGCGATGACGCGGCGGCCGTCCTCGGTCTCGCCGCAGATCTCGACGCCGGGGGTGAAGGGCAGCGGCGGGCGGATCTGGTACTGGCCGCGGGCGAGCAGCGCGTCGGGGAAGTTGACGTTCGCCGCGAGCACCTTCAGCCTCACCTCGCCCTCGCCGGGCACCGGTTCGGGGACCTCTTCGAGGCGCATGACCTCGCGGGGTTCGCCGGGGGTGTGTACTCGCCATGCCTGCATCCGGGGCCTCCAGCCGCCGTCGAGGAACCACGCTCCGCGGAGCATACTAAGCAGTCGCTTGCCTCTCTGGGAACCGCTGGGCCGGGCGGAGGGGCATCCGGACCGAATCAACACGGGCCATTCCGGCCACTCGGGCACCACCGTCAGGCAACATGTGGCGTGCACGTGTCATGAATCAACGGGGAACAGCACCTGTCCAGGGGGACCCACCACATGAGAAGAAGCATGTCCGCGGCCGCTGCCGCCGTCGTTCTCGCCGGTCTGATCACGGCGGCCGTCCCGGCCGCGGCCGCCGGGACGGCGTGCACGCCGGACATCCTGCGGCTGCCGGCCCTCGCGGCGGGCCCCTCGCCGGCCTACGGGTCCGTCCGCGCCTTCGGGGCCGGCGGCCTGCTGGCCGGCGAAAGCGTCGGACTGCCCGCGTACTGGACGGCCGACCACGCGGTGCACGCCGTCCCGCTGCCCGAGGGCTTCGTGTCCGGCGAGGTCGTCGGTGTGAACGCCAAGGGCCTGATGGTGGGCACCCTCCGGCGGGCCGGTGCGCCCGACACGCCGTACGGGTTCACGTACCAGAAGGGTGCGGCGGCGGTCCGGCTGATCGGCGGGGCGGCCACCGCGAGCACGGTGGCGGACGTCAACGACGCGGGCCGCTCCGTCGGCATGGAGGGCGGCGTCGCCAAGGAATGGCTGAACGGCGCGGTGGTGCGCGAGCTGCCCGTGCCCGCGGACGCCCACCCGGGCACCAGGATCGTCTCGGTGAACGGGATCAACGCGCGCGGGGACATCGTCGGCACGGCGCAGACGTCCTACGCGGAGGACGACCAGCTCAGGGGGAAGAGCTTCCCGGTCGTCTGGCCCGCCGGGGGCGGATACCCGCCGTACAGCCTCCGGGTGTGGACCGAGGACGACCGGACGGTCTGGACGGCCGCGGCCGGCATCGACGACCGGGGCCGGGTCATCGGCCACGAGGACCGCAGCCACCGCGACTGGCAGGAGCGCAAGCCGGCCGTCTGGAAGAAGCCGTACGACGCCCTGCCGAACGACCCCGGCCGGGTCACGGGCTACGACCACCTGACCCTCGACGGGCTCAGCCCGGCCACGAACGTGGCCGTCGGCTCGGCCGTCACCTTCGTCGAGGGGTACGCCAACTTCGTCCACGCCGCGTACTGGCCGGGCACGGGAGCCCCTCTGGCCCTCCCCCACCCCGCCGGCACCGGCCCGGACTCGCGCAGTTCGGCGTACGCGGCCTCGGACGACGACCGGGTGGGCGGCACGTTCTACGACTGGGAGACGATGAAGGGCACCGCCGTGGTGTGGACCTGCGCGAGCAAGCAGGCGTACGCGCCGCAGAAGTGACCCCGCCGCGGGCATGGTGATCTCGGCGCCCGCGCGCTATCGATGCCCCATGACGGACGAGATCCCGCCCGGCCCGACCGGGCTGCCCGCGCCGCCGCCGCTCGGGTCCGCCGCCCTGCCCGCCGGTACGTACGCGGGGCAGGTGGTCCTGGTCACCGGCGGCGGCTCCGGGCTGGGCAAGGCGATCGCCGCCGAGTTCGCCCGGCTCGGCGCGGACCTGGTGATCGCCGGCCGGCGCGCCGAGCGGCTGGGGGCGGCGCAGCGGGAGCTGGCGGCCGTCCCCGGCGCGGGCCGGGTGACGGCCGCGGTCTGCGACATCCGCGACCCGGAGCGGATCGCGGAGGTCTTCGACGCGGCGGAGGCGGCGCTCGGCCCGCCCGACGTCCTCGTCAACAACGCGGCCGCCAACTTCCCCTGCCCGGCGGAGGACCTGTCGCCCAACGCCTGGCGGGCGGTCGTCGACATCACCCTCACCGGCACCTGGTTCATGACCCGCGAGTTCGGCCGCCGCCACCTCGCCGCCTCGGCGCCCGGGTCCATCGTGAACATCGGCGCCTCGTACGCCTGGACCGGCGGGCCCGGCTTCGCCCACAGCGCCGCCGCCAAGGCCGGTGTGAAGAACCTGGTGGAGACGCTCGCCGTCGAGTGGGGCCCGTACGGCATCCGGATCAACGGGCTCGTCCCGGGCCTGTTCCCGCACGCCGACATGACCGAGGACATCCGCGCCGGCCTGGACCGCGCCGCGCCCGACGCCCGGGCCGGCCGGGACGCCCGGGCCAGCCGGGACGCCGGGGACGCCGGGGACGCCCGGGACGCCGGGGATGCCCGGGACGCCCGTCAGCCCGCCCTGCGCGTCGGCGCCCCGCGCGAACTCGGCTGGGCGGCCACCTTCCTGGCGTCCCCCTACGCCCGGTTCATCACCGGCCACACCCTGGTCGTCGACGGGGCGAACTGGCAGCGCCGCTCGCTGGTCAACCCGGAGGTGGTGCCGGTCCGCGCCCAGCTGGGCCGCGGCCCGTTCAGCCCCTGAGCGGCCGGCTGTGGGTGGCGGGTGCGAGGATCCCGTCATGTCCCTCGCCGATCTGACCCTCGACCACTGGTGCTCGCTCGACGCGGCCGCCGCCGGGCGCATCGCCCGCGAAGCCGCCGCTCAGGCGGACGGCCGACTGGTGCTGCTCGACACCGTGGAGCACCTGGGCCGGCCCCTGCACCGCGTGCGCATCGAGCGCGAGGGGCGGGAGTTCGCCCTCGTACCCGGCGGCCCGGTGCGGCTGGGGTTCGACCTCGATGCCTGGGAGCCGACGCCCGCGCAGCGCGCCGACTACGCCGAGAGCGTGGCCGAGGGGTACGGGTACGGGCACGACACCCTGGAGGGGCATCTCGCCGAGATGCTCAGCCCATCGCGGACCACGGCGCTCGCCGCGGTGCTCATGGCCGTGGAGGGCGAACCGCTGACCGAGTGCCCGGCCGGCACCCCGGCCGCGCTCGCCGCGCGCGGGCTGCGGATGCCGGGCCCCGACGAATGGGAGCACGCGTGCGGGGCCGGGGCGGGCACCCTGTTCCGCTGGGGGAACGAGTGCCCCCTCGACGAGCCCTCGTACGGGGGCGGCAGCGGCGTACGGCTCCGACGGAACGCGTTCGGGCTGCACATCGCGTACGACAGCTACGGCACGGAGCTGAGCACCGACCCGGCCGTGGTGCACGGCGGGGACGGCGGCGAGGCCGTCTGCGGCGGCTACGGCGACCTGCTCGCCTGGCTGCCGCTGGCCACCGCCCACCGCAACCCGTCGGCGGCCGAGTTCGCGTACGGCCCGGACGGCGAGGGCATGTTCGAGGAGTTCTCGACCCGGCCCGTGTTCAGCCTCCGCTGAACCGCGGCGGCCGCCGGGCCGCCTTGGCGCCGTAGCCCTCCCGGCAGTCCTCCGAGGTCAGGGTGAGGGCCGCCGTCATCGCGACGCGGTCCAGGGCCGGGGCGAGCGCGGCGTCCGCGTAGGCGTCGACCGCCCGTTTGATGCCCTGGACGGCGAGGGGCGCGTTGGCCGCGATCTCGGCCGCCAGCGCGCGGGCCGTGGCGTCCAGATCGGCTCCCGGCACGACCAGTTGGACCAGGTTCAGCCGGTGCGCCGTCGCGGCGTCGACGCGACGGCCGGTCAGCGCGAGGAACTTGGCCCAGCCCGCGCCCGCCTCACGGGCGATCCTGAGGTCGCCGCCCGCGTCCACCGCCACGCCCAGCTGTGCCTCCGGCAGGGCGAAGACGGCGTCCTCGGCGGCGACGCGCAGGTCGGCCATCAGGGCCAGCTCGAAGCCGAAGCCCAGGCAGTGGCCCTGTACGGCGGCCACCACCGGCTGCGGCAGCCGGGAGAGCACGGCGAAGCGCTCGTGGACCCAGCGGATGCCCTCGTAGTAGTTGCGGGTCCGCTCGGCGGCCGTAGCGCCCGTGATGGCGCCGCCGGGGGCGGTCACGTCGATGCCCGCGCAGAAGGCGCGGCCCTCCGCGCGCAGCAGGACCGCCCGCACCTGCGGATCGAAGCGGATCCGGTCCGCGAGCAGGCCCAGCTGGCGGGTGGACTCCCAGCTCCAGCCGTTGAGCCGGTCGGGGCGGCAGAGGGTGAGGACCGCGATGCCGTCCGCGGTCTCCAGACGGATGCGCTCCTCCCCCTCCGGGACCTCGTTGCCGATGGTGTCGATCACCGAGCCGGTCCGCCCTCCCGCCGACAACTGATGGGCCGTCAGCTTAGGGGGTGGGGCTCAGCGCGGGAAGACCTCGAAGGTCACCGCCGGACGGCCGCCGAACCGTACGGAGGCCTGCTGGGCCATGCCGGTGAGGAAGGTGCGGCAGTACTCGTGCGGGTCCTGGTCCGTGAGCACCTCGATGTACGCCTTGTGCTCCATCAGCGAGGCGATCGCACGCTCCATGCCGGGACCGGCGTCCGCCGCGTGCGTCGGCGTCGAGGACCCCGCCACCGCGACCCAGCGCACTCCGTTCCACGGCTCCAGGCCCTGCTCGGAGATCAGCTCGGGGAAGATCCACCGGTTGCCGGCGTCGGCGGCCGCATCGAGGACCGCCCGGCCGACGGCCTTGTGGTCGGGGGTGTTCCAGAAGCCGCCGCCGCCCTGGCCGCCCCACGTGTCACGGTGGTTGAGCGTGACGAGCAGTTCGGGGCGGTGCCGGCGGATCGCCGCGGCGATGTCCCGGCGCAGCTCCAGGCCGTACTCGACGATCCCGTCGCGGTGGTCGAGGAACTCCACGGTGGACACTCCCACGACGGCGGCGCTCGCCCGCTGCTCCGCCTCGCGCAGCGGGGCGCACTCCTCGGGCGGGATCGTGTCGATGCCGGCCTCGCCGCGCGTGGCCAGGACGTACACGACCTCGCGCCCGCCGTCCGTCCAGTCCGCGATCGCCGCGGCGCCGCCGTACTCCAGGTCGTCGGGGTGCGCGACCACCGCGAGGGCGCGCTGCCAGTCGGTGGGCATGGGCTCCAGGGGTGCGGGCTGATCACTTTGTTCGGTCATGCACCGCACGATAGCCGCGCTCCCCGGTCCGGGATGCCGAGATCCGCTGCACCGCACCGCACCGCACCGCGCGGTGCGGTGCGGTCAGGCGTCGTCGCGGACCAGGGCGAGGAGGCGGTCCAGGACCCGGGGGCCGCCGGCGCGGACGCCGTCGTGCTCGAACTCGTCGGTGACCCAGGTGCGCAGGCCCCGGATCGACGCGGCGGTGTGCAGGGAGTGGGCGGTGTCCACGTACAGGTCGTCGTGGTAGACCGCCGCGGCCACCGGCACCTCGTTGGCCGCGAGCCGGACCGGGTCGTACAGGGGTTCCCAGCCGGTACGGGCGGCCACGCGCTCGGCGGTCTCGCGCAGCGGGGCCAGCGCGGGGTCGGTGGTGAAGTGCCAGGGGTGGATGGTCTCGCCGGTGAACAGCAGCGGCTCGTCTCCCGCGAGGGTCTTCGCGGCGTCGAAGCCGGGGTGGCCGGCGCGCACCCGCTCGGCGGCCCAGGCGGTGGGCGCGGCCGGGTCCTGGGCGTAGATCGGCTCGTGGAGCAGGGCGTACAGGGGGTGCGCCGCGAAGGAGAGCAGCCCTTGGAGCGCCTCCAGGAAGGCGTCGGAGAGGGCCGGGCCCGAGGAGGTCGGGACGAAGGCGTCCTCCAGCAGGTGGTGCAGCTGGTGGCTGCCGTCGCCGGTGCCGAGCAGGATGCCGAGGGACTGGAACGCCTCGACGGTGAGCCGGTGGCCGCCCGGGAGTTCGGCCGGGCCCTGTGCCAGGTGCGCGGCGATGCGGCGGGCCCGCTCGACGTCCATCGGGTAGCGGGCGTAGTGGGCCCGGTTCTTGCGCTCCATGCGGGGGTAGGCCGCCTCGTACACCTCGTCGGCGGTGGCCGTGAGGGACGGCAGGCCGCCGGTGATCAGGGCGGCGGTCAGACCCTCGGGGGCGGTGGAGAGGTAGTGGGTGGTGCAGAAGCCGCCGAAGCTCTGCCCCAGCACGGTCCAGGGCGCGCCGCCGGTGAGGGCGGGGCGGATCGTCTCGGCGTCGCGCACGATGGAGTCGGCGCGGAAGTGCGCGAGGTACGCGGCCTGCTGCCCGGGGGTGCCGCGCAGGGGCAGGGTCTGCCGGTTGAGCGGGGTGGAGCGGCCGGTGCCGCGCTGGTCGAGCAGGAGGACCCGGTACTCGGTCAGGGCCCGTTCCAGCCAGGCCTGCCGGCCGATGAAGCGGCGGGCGCCGAAGCCGGGGCCGCCCTCCAGGTAGAGCAGCCAGGGCAGGGTCTCGGGGTCCTTGCCGGTGGCGACGACCTCGCGGGCGTACAGCTCGATGTGCTCCCCGTCCGGGCGCGCGTGGTCGAGCGGGACGGTGAAGCGGTGGTCGGCGAGGACGACACCGGGCTGGCGGTAGCGGTGGTCGATGGTCACGAACGGCCCCTGGGTGTGCGGCAGCCCCGGCCGGAGGCCGACCGGGGCACGGGTCTGACGGCCCGGCCGAGTCTAGGGCCTGGCCGATCACGGGTACGGGGGCGCCTCGGCCGGGCCCTGCCGGACGCTGCCGGGCCGGACGGCGGGGGGGGAACGGGCGCCCTGCCGCTCGGCCCGGGGGGAACGGCGCCGGCCCCGACGCGCGGGCGCCGGGGCCGGGTCGGGCCGGGTCAGGCCGTGTCGGGTGCGGGGCGGTCTAGAACTCGACGACCGAGCGGAGGACCTCGCCGCGTTCCATCCGGGCGAAGGCGGCTTCGACGCCGTCCAGCGGGATGGTCTCGGACACGAACGCGTCGAGGTCGAGGCGGCCCTGGAGGTAGAGGTCGATGAGGAGCGGGAAGTCCCGCTCGGGCAGGCAGTCGCCGTACCAGGAGGACTTGAGGGCGCCGCCGCGGCCGAACACGTCGATGAGCGGGAGTTCGAGCTTCATCTCCGGCGTCGGCACGCCGACCAGCACGACGGTGCCGGCGAGGTCGCGGGCGTAGAAGGCCTGCTGGTAGGTCTCCGGCCGGCCCACGGCGTCGATGACCACGTCCGCGCCGTTTCCGCCGGTGAGGCCCTGGATCGCCTTGACGACGTCCTCCGTGCGGCCGTTGACGGTGTGGGTGGCGCCCAGGCCGCGCGCCCACTCCAGCTTCCGCTCGTCGAGGTCGACGGCGATGATGCGGCCCGCGCCGGCGAGGCGGGCGCCGGCGACGGCCGCGTTGCCCACTCCCCCGCAGCCGATGACGGCGACGGAGTCGCCCCGTCCGACGCCGCCGGTGTTGAGCGCGGCGCCGAGGCCGGCCATGACCCCGCAGCCGAGGAGTCCGGCGGCGGCCGGGGCGGCCGCCGGGTCGACCTTGGTGCACTGGCCGGCCGCGACCAGCGTCTTCTCGGCGAAGGCGCCGATGCCGAGCGCCGGGGACAGCGGGGTGCCGTCCTCCAGGGTCATCGGCTGGGTGGCGTTGTGCGTGTTGAAGCAGTACCAGGGGCGGCCGCGCTTGCAGGCCCGGCAGGTGCCGCACACCGCACGCCAGTTGAGGATGACGAAGTCACCGGGCGCGACGGAGGTGACGTCCGGGCCGACGGACTCGACGATCCCGGCGGCCTCGTGGCCGAGGAGGAAGGGGAACTCGTCGTTGATGCCGCCCTCGCGGTAGTGGAGGTCGGTGTGGCAGACCCCGCAGGCCTGCACCTTGACCAGGGCCTCGCCGGGTCCCGGGTCGGGCACGAGGATCGTCGTCGTCTCCACCGGTGCGCCCTTGCTCCGGGCGATGACCCCTCGTACGCGATGCGTCACGTCGTACCCCGCTCTGGTCGGATCTGTCTGGATCAACGAACGTACACGGGCGCGGCGGCGGAGGGGAGTTGTGTCACGCCGAGGAACCCGGAGTGGCGAGTTCCGGTGGTACGGCGGCGCGAAGTGCCGCTCCGAAGGCGGCGACGGCCGGGTGCGCGGCGGCCCCGCTGCGGAAGGCGACCTTCGTGCGGCGCTCCATGAGGAGCCGGGTGAGGGAGACGGCCGGGTCGGCGGGCTCGACGACCCCGAGCTGCGGGACGACGGCGACGCCCTGACCGGCGGCGACGAGGGCGAGCACGGTGGGGAACTCGTCGACTCGGTGACGGATCCGCGGGGTGAAACCGGCCGCCTGGCAGGCCCGCACCGCCATGGTGTGGCAGAGGGTGCCGGGGGTGGCGGTGATCCAGGGGGCGTCCGCGTGGGCCCGCAGCACGGCACCCTGGTCCGGGGCGGGGAGCCGTCCGGGGAGCCCGGGGACCTGGCCGGGGCTTCCGGCCGGGGCGGGGGCCGCGCCGGGGGCCGCGGCCCCGGTCGGGGCGGTCGCCGGGGCCGCCAGGTACATCGCCTCGCGGTAGAGCGGCTGCGTGGCGAGCCCCGGTTCCGGCGGCGCGGGGACGAAGTCGTACTCGTGGACCAGGGCCACGTCCAGGTCCCCGGCGCGCAGGGCGTGCGCGACCGCCGCCGGATCGGTCTCCGACACCATCGGCTCCAGCCCCGGGTGGCGCCGGGACAGGGCGATCAGGGCGGCCGGGACGATGGCCCGGCCGGCGGTGGGGAAGGCTCCGATGCGCAGTGCCCCGGCCAGGCCGCTGCGTGCCTCGGCGAGATCGGCGTCGGCCTGTTCCAGCCGCTCCAGTACGGCCTCGGCGTGCCGGACCAGGTTCTGCCCGGCCGGGGTGAGCCGGACCCGGCGCCCGGTGCGTTCGAGCAGCGGCAGGCCCGCCTCGCGTTCGAGGACGCCGAGTTGCTGGGACACGGCCGAAGGGCTGAAGGCGAGGGCCTCGGCCACGGCGGCGATGGTTCCGCGGCGGGCGAGTTCGCGCAGCAGGCGCAGTCGTCGTACGTCGAGCATCGGCTCAGCTTACGGTTCGGGTAAGAAACGCGAACTGGATTTGGCGCTCGGGGCGGATGAAGCTCGGGGGCATGGCACAGGACCTCTCCCTGCACGGGATTCACGTACCGCTCGTCACGCCCTTCACGCACGCCGGGGACGTCGCCGCCGACGCCCTGGAGTCGCTCGCCCACCAGGTGCTCGACGAGGGCGCCACCGGGATCGTCGCCCTCGGCACCACCGGCGAGGCCGCCACCCTCGACGCGGCCGAGAGCGACCTCGTCACGGACGTCTGCGCCCGGGTCTGCCGGGAACGCGGCGCGGCACTGACCGTGGGCGCCGGGGCGAGCGGCACCGGCGCGGCCGCGGCGGCGCTCGGGCGGCTGGCGAAGTGGCCCGAGGTCGGGGCGGCGATGGTGAGCGTGCCGTCGTTCGTACGGCCCGGGGCGGCGGGGGTGCTGGCGCACTTCGCCCGGCTGGCGGAGCTGAGCCCCGTACCGCTGGTCGTCTACCACATCCCGTACCGGACCGGGCAGCAGCTGGACGCGGCCACGCTGCGGGCGCTCGGGGAGCTGCCCGGGGTGGCCGGGATGAAGTACGCGGGCGGCGGGATCGGCGAGGAGGCGGTGGAGCTGCTCGGCGGGCCGACGGAGGGGTTCGCGGTGCTGGCGGGCGACGACGTGTACGTGTCCCCGCTGCTGGCGATGGGCGCGGCGGGCGGGATCCTGGCCTCGGCGCACCTGGCGACGGCGCGGTTCGCGGAGCTGGCGCAGGCCTGGCGGAGCGGCGACGTACCGCGGGCCCGGGCCCTGGGGCACGGCCTGGCGCGGCTTTCGGCGGCGCTGTTCGCCGAGCCCGGTCCGGCGGTGCTGAAGGGGGTGCTCCACGCCCGGGGCCGGATCCCGACGCCGGACGTCCGGCTGCCCCTGCTGCCGGCGCAGAGGGCGACGGTGGCGACGGCGCTGGACCGGCTGGCGGAGCTCCCGACCGGGTAGGCCGCGCCTTTCGGATCATGGCGGTCATGCCGGGAAGCGGCCCCTGTGGGCGGTTCGCAAACAACGGGCGAGATGCCCGAATCAGGCACGGCTATGGGCGACTTGTCCGTTTCCCTGGAGGGCTTTCGGGACCCGTGATGTGAGTCACTCGAATAGGGACAACATCATTTATACGGAACCGACGATTCCCTTTTCCCGGAAAGGAATTTCGGCATTCCCGGAAGACGCCTCCAAGGTCGTTTCCGACCCCGGAACAGGGAAGTCGATCACCGGGTGGAATTCCAGCCTTGTTCCGGCCCGGCGGGCTCGCTTACGGTCACGTCGTTCCCAGCGGGCAGCGGCCCGGACCGGCCGCCGCCAGGGATCCCCCGCACCCGCACGTGAGGAATTCCGCCATGCCCGGACTCGGTAAGCACCGTCGGCCCAAGCAGCGCCCCATCGCCCGCAAGCTGGCCTTCGCCGGCACCGGTGGCGCCGCCCTCGCCCTGCCGCTGATCAGCGCGACCACGGCCGGGGCGGCCGTCACGCAGCCGGCCGCGGCGCCCGCCGCGAAGACCGTCACGCTGCCCGCCGTGAAGCCGGCGGTGGAAAAGACGGCGGTCCCGCTGACCTATTCCGTGACCGTCGGCGACACGCTTTCGAAGATCGCCGTGGAGCATGCGGTGAACGGCGGCTGGCAGGCCCTCTACCAAGCCAACCGGAGCGCCATCGGGGCCAACCCCTCGGTGATCCGCCCCGGGCTGAAGCTGAGCCTCGGCGCGGCGGCCAAGGCCGCCGCCGCGAAGGCGACCGCGGTGGCCAAGCCGACGGCTTCGTACGCGAACAACCTCGACGGGTGGATCCGGCAGTCCCTGGACATCATGGCCAAGCACGGAATCCCCGGCAGCTACAACGGAATTCTGCGCAATGTGATGCGGGAGTCCTCCGGCAACCCGCTGGCCATCAACAACTGGGACTCCAACGCCGCCGCCGGCATCCCCTCCAAGGGCCTGCTCCAGGTCATCGACCCGACCTTCCGGGCCTACCACGTACCCGGAACCGCCCTGGACTCGTACGACCCGGTCGCCAACATCACGGCCGCCTGCAACTACGCGGCGGCCCGCTACGGCTCGATCGACAACGTCAACGGCGCCTACTGACACCGGCCCCGCGGGCGGGCATCGCGGGGGCTACAGCCAGCCCTGGCGGCGGGCCGCGCGGACGGCCTCCATGCGGTTGCGGGTGCCCGTCTTGCCGATGGCCGACGACAGGTAGTTGCGCACCGTCGACTCCGACAGGTGGACCTTGGCCGCGATGTCGGCCACGGTCGCCCCGTCGACGGCGGCGTTCAGCACGTCGCTCTCGCGCGCCGTCAGCGGGTTGGGACCGGCGCTGAGGGCCGCGGCCGCCAGTGCCGGGTCGATCACGGTCTCCCCGGCGAGCACCCTGCGTACGGCTGCGGCCAGTTCCTCCACCGGCCCGTCCTTGACCAGGAACCCGGCGGCGCCCGCCTCCATCGCCCTGCGCAGGTAGCCGGGGCGCCCGAAGGTGGTCAGGATCAGCACGCGGCAGCCGGGGCAGCGCGTGCGCAGCTCGGCGGCCGCGTCGAGCCCGCTGCGGCCCGGGAGTTCGATGTCGAGCAGGGCCACGTCCGGCCGTGCCTCGAGCGCGGCGGGCACGATCTCGTCCCCGGCGCCGACCTGCGCCACGACCTCGATGTCCTCCTCCAGCCCGAGCAGCAGGGCCAGCGCTCCGCGCATCATGCCCTGGTCCTCCGCCAGCAGGACCTTGATCATCGATGCTCCTCGTGCTCCGGTTCGGCCGGCTCCACGGGGAGTTCGGCGGTGACCCGGAACCCGCGGCCCGGGCCCGGGGCCGGGCCGCCGGCCAGGGTGCCGCCGGCCACCGCGAGCCGTTCGGTCAGGCCGGTCAGTCCGCTGCCCGGCGGGGTCGAGCCTACGCCGTGCCCGTTGTCGGTGATCACCAGGCTGACCCGTTCCGCGGAGCTCCGCACCTCGATCTCGCAGGTGGTCGCGCCGCTGTGCCGGATGGCGTTGGTCGCGGCCTCGCGGACCACCCAGCCCAGCAGTGCCGCCGCCTGCGGGGGCAGCGGGGGCCCGGACTGCCGTACGACGGGCTCGATCCCGGCGGCGGTCAGCGCGCCGCGGGCCCGGTCGAGCTCGGTGGCGAGGCTGGCCTCGCGGTAGCCGGTGACGGCCTCCCGGATCTCGGTGAGGGCCTGCCGGCCGACGGACTCGATGTCGGCGACCTGCGCGAGCGCCGCGTCCATGTCCCGGGGGGCGATCCGGCGGGCGGCCTCCGACTTCACGACGATCACCGAGAGGGTGTGGCCGAGCAGGTCGTGCAGATCGCGGGAGAAGCGCAGCCGTTCCTGGTCCACGGCGGCCCGCGCCAGTTCCTGCCGGGTCTCACGCAGTTCCTTGACCGTCTCGGACAGGGCGAGGATGGCCGCGGTGACCATGCCGGACAGGAAGGTCCCGTACGCGATGCCGAGGGTGTCCCAGCCCTCGTCGAGTCCGGCGATCACCCCGGCGAGGCCGGTGACGACGAACATCACCGGGCCGAGCTTGCGGCCCCGGACCACCGCGCCGGTGGCCAGGCCCCACAGCGGGAAGAACAGCAGCCAGTTGCCCCCGTACGCGAGGGCGAGGGTGCAGGTGACCGCGCCGAGGGCGACCAGGCACCAGCGGGTGCTCGCGGCCTCCCGGGCCTGCCGGTGGAAGGCGCGGAACACCAGGGTGATGTAGAGGGAGTTGAAGAGCAGCAGGCCGAGGGCGCCGATCCAGGGGTTGGGGGTCTCCCCCTTGATGACGTTGGAGATGGCGCCCATGCCCAGCAGCAGCCACGGCAGCAGGGCGAAGGCGTTGGGCGGACCCATCGGGCCGCGGCCGTAGTCGGGGGCGTCGCCGCAGGCCTTGCGGCGCTTCTCCTGCGCCCGCCATTCGGCTTTGCGGACCTCCCATTCGGCCTTCCGCGCCGCCCTGCTGCCACGCCTGTCGCGCATCGTCATTCCCGTTCCCCGCTCCATGCGTCACACCGTCCTCGCGGACCGACGGTACGAGAGCACCGCGTAGGAGCCGAACAGCAGGGCCCATGCCGCGAGTACGGCGACGGCGACCGGGCCCGGGGCGGCGCCCTCGGCGAGGGACTGGCCGATCTCGGCGAAGCGGCGCGTGGGGGTGAAGCCGGAGAGGGAGCGCAGCCAGTGGGGGAACAGCTCGGTCGGGAACCAGAGCCCGCCGACGACGGAGAGCGCGATGCTGCACGCGACGTTGACCACGCCGGTGGTCTGGGCGGTGAGCCGGTACCCGTTGCCGATGCCGAGCAGGGTGAAGGGGAGCGCGCCGAGCCACAGGACGAGGGCCACGGCGGCCCACTCCCAGGCCGCGAGCCGGACGTCGTTGACGAGCGCGCCCGCCACGAGCACGGCGGCGACGGCGGGCAGCACGGTCACCGAACCGGTCAGGGCCCGGCCGACCACCACCTGGCGCGGGGTCATCGGGGTGATCCGCAGCTGCCGCAGCCAGCCGATGCCCTTGTCCTCGGCGACGCCGCTCCCGGTCGACAGGGCAGCGCCGAGGGCTCCGTACGCGGCCATGGCCACCATGGAGCCCGTCTTCCACCGGGCGTCGGCACCGTCGCCGAGGTTGGTGAAGAGCAGGTACATCAGCACCGGCATGCCGATGCCGAAGACGACGAAGGAGGTGTCGCGCAGGGTCCGGCGGACTTCCAGGCCGACGTAGGCGGTGATCATCGGGCGCTCCCGGCGGTGGTGTGGGCGTGGTGGTCGGTCAGGGCGAGGAAGGCGTCGTCGAGCGAGGGCGCGGTGACCTCGATCCCGCGGACGGCGCCGAGCCCGGCGAGCGCGACGACCGTCGCGTCCGGGTCCTCGGTACGCAGCCGGGCACGGTCCGCGCGCACCTCCACGGAGACCACCCCGGGCAGGGCCGCGAGCCCCTCGGTGGGGCGCCCGGCCAGGTCGACGCAGACCAGCGACCCGCCGGCGGCGCGGCGCAGCTGCTCCCCCGTGCCGTCGGCGACGATCCGGCCGGCGTCGACGACCACGATCCGGTCGGCGTGGGCGTCCGCCTCCTCCAGGTAGTGCGTGGAGAACAGGACGGTGTTGCCGCGCCGGGCGTAGCCGCGCATGGACGCCCAGAAGGCGCGCCGGGCCTCCACGTCGAGGGCGGCGGTCGGCTCGTCGAGCACGATCAGCTCCGGGTTGCCGGCGAGGGCGACGGCGAAGCGGACGCGCTGGGCCTGGCCTCCGGAGAGCCGGTCGATGCGGCGGCCGGCCAGTTCGGTGAGCCCGGCGAGCTCCAGCGCCTCGTCGACGGGCAGCGGAGCCGGGTAGGTGCGGGCCACGAAGGCGATCAGCTCGCGCACGGTGATCCGCGGTACGGCGCGCCCCTCCTGGAGCAGGGCGCCCACCCGGCCGTCCCGGACAGCCTGCGCGGGTTCCTGGCCGAAGAGCCGCACGCTGCCCGCGTCGGGTTCGTTCAGGCCGAGCAGCAGGCTGATGGCGGTGGACTTGCCGGCGCCGTTGCGGCCGAGCAGGGCGACCGTCTCGCCGCGCCGGACGTCGAGGTCGATGCCGGTGACGGCGCGGACGGAGCCGAAGGCCTTGGCGGCGTGCCGGAACCGGATGGCGGGCTCGGCGTCCGGTGGCTGCGTGGTCTGCGTGGTCTGCGTCCTGCGGACCGGCTGCGTCGTCTGTGTCATGCCCACCACGCTAGGGACCGGGGCGGTCCCCCCGGCAGATGCGCATGTACGGACCCCGCCGGTACAAATGTCCCGGCCGCCTCCCGGCTGCCTCCCCGCCGTGCCCGGCCCGCTCCGCCCGGGCGGGCCGGGGCGGTTCAGTGCCGGGTGCGGGCGCGGAGCAGGGTGCGGACGGGGGCCGCCAGGCCGTACCCGACGTCCTTGCGCAGGGCCCGGACGCCGGCCCGTTCGACGGCGGCCAGCTGGTGGCCCATCAGCTCCGTCATGGTGGCGATCACCGGGCGCAGGCCCGGCTCGACCAGGCCGAGGATGCCGTCGGTGGCGTCGAGTGCGGCCTTGGCGCGCCGGGTTTCGTCGGCGAGGAGTGCGCGTACGGCCGGGGTGTCACGGGCCTGTTCGAGGTCGGCCCGGGTGACGCAGTGCTCGGCGAGGCGGGCGCGCGGGAGGCAGAGCCGGCCGGCCGCGAGGTCCCCGGCGAGGTCGGCGAGGAAGTCGACCCGCTGGGCGGCGTCGACGAACCGGCGCCATGCGGCGGCCTGTTCCGCGTCGGGTCCGCCCTGGTACTGGAGTCCGGTGAAGACCAGCACTCCGGGCCATGCGTAGGCGTCGAGGTAGGACTGGAAGTCCTCCTCGGTCCCGAAGCCGTCGAAGCAGGCCTCGGCGGTGGCGGCGCCGTCCAGGAACCGGGTGACCCAGTGCTCGGGGAGCCCGCGGGCCGCGACGGCGTGGGCGTAGGCGCGCAGCAGCGGGTCCGGGCCGTCGCCGGTCCTCAGGGCGGCCTCCACCTGCCCGGTGAGGACGGCCAGACCGGCGGAACGTTCCTGCGGGGTGCCGGTCTCGGCGACGTCGTCCACCCGGTTCATGAAGGCCACCCCCGCCGCCAGCCAGGGCACCAGCGGCGGCGCGGCGAGCAGGCGCAGCGTCAGGTACGGGGCCGGCTCGCGGCGCAGCACCCGGCGGGCGACGCGCGTGTAGTCGTCGCGCAGCCGGGGGTCGTCGATACCGGCCGCCGTCAGGGTGGTGCGCCAGCTGGGCATGGTGGTGGTACTCCTCGGCCGTGGGTCGTACGCGCGTGCGGCGCGCGCGTACGGGTACACGATGTCAGGAGCGGTAGACCTTCTTCACGTTGCCCTGGGTGTCGGCGTAGACGTAGCCGCCCTGGCCGTATTCGTCGGTGAGGTAGGGCCGCATCGACGGGGTTCCGTCCATGAGCCAGGGTTCGACGATGACGTAGCGGGAGGTCGGTTTGGCCACGCCGAGTTCCTGCTTGGCCTGGTCGAGCAGGCCGGGCAGGGCGTCCCAGTTGACGGTCGCCATGTCGATCAGCGGTTCGTCCGCCTCGATGGTGCCGCCGGGGCCGGTGCGCTTGGCCTCGCCGTCGCGGTACTGGTAGCGGTCGTAGGTCTTGGCCCCCGGGGCGGTGGGGACGGAGGCGAGCACGTACTCCTCGTAGACCGTCATCTCCACGAACTGGGTGGTACCGGACTTCTGCTTGAGCGCTTCGAGGGCGGTCCGCACGTTGGCGGGGGTGAGCAGACTGCCCTTGGGGGCGGCGACCGGGCTGCCGTTCGCCTTGGGGGTGCTCGCCTTCGCGCCGGGCGTGGCCGCGCCGGAGGCGGTGGCGCCGCCGCCCTTCGCCCCGCCGGTGTCGCCCTTGTCGTCGGAGGTTCCGCCGGGGAACCCGTTGACGAGCCCGATCACACCGCCGGCCAGGACCACCGCGAGCAGGCCGCCGATCAGGGCCGGGCGGCGGCGCGGGGTGCGCGCCGCCGGGACGGGCGCGGTCGTCGAGTACGGGGAGCCGCCCCCGGGGGTGAACGGCGCGGACGGCGCGGACGACGCATAGGGGTTCGGGATCTGCGGCTGCCGGGGCGGGGTGTGCGGGAGCCCGGACGGCACGGTCCCGGACTGCGGGCCCGGCGGACCGTACTGCCCCAGGACCACCGGGGGCACGACCGGCGTGGCACCGCCGGCGAGAGCACTGCTCGCGTCCCGGAGCAGCTGTTCCAGCTGTGCCGCGTCGGGCCGTACGGACAGGTCCCGTACGAGCAGCCGCTCCAGTACGGGCCCCAGCGGGCCGGACCGCACGGGCGCCGGGATCGGGTCGTCGAGCACGGCGACGACGGTGGCCAGGCTGGTGGCCCGGCGCAGCGGGTGGGTCCCCTCCGCGGCCACGTAGAGCAGCATGCCGAGCGACCACAGGTCGGAGGCCGCCAGCCCCTCCTCGCCGCGCGCGCGTTCCGGGGCGATGTACTCCGGCGAGCCGATGAGCACGCCGGTGGAGGTGAGGGCGGTGGAACCGTGCAGGGCGGCGATGCCGAAGTCGGTGAGCACGGCCGAGCCGTCGGGGCGCAGCAGCACGTTGGCCGGTTTCACATCGCGGTGCAGCACCCCCTCGGCGTGCGCGGCCCGCAGCGCGGACAGCACGTCGAGGCCGAGCCTCAGCACCTCGGCGACCGGCATCGGCCCCGATTCCAGTTTGTCGTGCAGGGAACCGCCCTTGACCAGCTCCATCACGATCCACGGGTGCCCGTCCGTGCCCTCCGCGGGTTCCACGATGTGGTGGATCGTCACCACGTGCGGGTGTGCCAGCCGCGCGAGCGCCCGCGCCTCGCGGACGGCGCGCTCGCGCAGCTGGACGGTGAGTCCGGGGGTGGCGGCGGCGGTCGCCGGGTCCGGCGGGCGCACCTCCTTGAGGGCGACGTCGCGGTGCAGTGCGATGTCGCGGGCGCGCCACACCGTGCCCATGCCGCCGGCGCCGAGGGGCGCGATCAGTTCGAAGCGGCCGTCGACCAGCTGTCTTTCGGCCTCACTGTTGTCCATGGCCGCACATCGTAGGCGCAGCCTCTGTCAGCAGCGTCGGCGGTCCACCGTCACCGTGCCCTGGGCCGTGGCCAGCGTGCGGTCGTAGCACCCGCCTCCCGGTTGCGACCCGTACAGCTGGTAGTGCTCGGAGCTGGTGCCGACCGCGTGCCGCTGCTCGCGCGGCACGTTCGCCGTGTAGCTCGCGTCTCCCGTGTACCGGTCGTCGAGCCGGGTCCGGTCCACGGTCCGGCCGCCGCGCAGGGTGGTCGTCTCGGCGCGGTCGCCGAGCGCGATGACGGTGCGCAGCCGGTCCCCGGCACCGAGGGTGGTCTCGCCGTCCATCGTGTAGGTGCGCGCGGTGCGGACGGTGGTGGAGCCGCGGGTGACGTTCTCCTCGTCGGTCCAGGTGGCGGTCAGGGCGTCCTGGTCCTCGCCCTCCGTCCAGCGGTGCACGGAGGTGTTGTGCACGGTGCGGGTGACGGTGGTCGTGACCCGGCCGTGCGAGGTGTCGAGCCGGCCCGCGACGGTCAGGCGGTGGCCGCCTTCGGTGTCGAGGCGGTGCTGTGCACCGGGCGCGGCCGGGGTCCAGTGGGTGGAGCCGGCCGGTTCGCCCTCCTCGTGCCGGGTGAGGGCGCCGGTCACGACGGCCCGGCCCTCGTCCTGCCACAGCAGGAGGTTCGTCGGGGTGCTCCAGCCGCTCTGCCCGGCCGGGACGCCGGCGACGGCCACCTCGATCCGGTGCGGCCGGCCGTCGTTGAGGAGGGCGGCGTAGGGGGTGAGGTCGTAGACGACCGGCTGGACGTCGAAGGCGCGGGGCGCGGGGGTGACGTACCAGAGGAAGGGGTTGGACCAGCCGCCGGTCCACACGGTCGGGAAGGGGGCCGCGATCCCCGCGAGCCGGCCGTCGACGGATATCCGCACCTCGCGGTAGGGGCCGTCGGCGGCCTTGCAGGAGTACGGGGCGGCGTCGGGGGTGGTCATGTACCAGTACTCCTCGCAGCCGCCGCCGGAGCCGGTGGCGTACACCTCGGCGAGGAGCCGCTCGGTGTTGCGCGGGGTGGTGACGACGGGGCCGGTGAGCGGCAGGACCCGGTCGGGGGTGTCGGGGGCGGGGGCGCGGCGGTCCCGGTCGGCGGCGTAGAAGGTGAGGGTGGCCTTGACGTCGATGACGCCGGTGTACGTGTCGTCGACGACGTTGCCGATCAGCATCTCGACGGGCTGCGGCCGGCTGAGGGTGTCGCGGTAGCGGGTGACGTCCTTCTCTACGGACCACGTGATGCCGTCGGGCGAGGGCTCGGGGGTGGAGGTGCGCAGGATCTCGACGCCGCCGAGGGAGAGGTGGCCCAGGCGGTCGTACTGGCGCCCCTTGACCTTGCCGTCGAGGCGCAGGACGACCTTGGCCCAGGCACCGCCGCATGCGGCCGGGGGCGCATAACTGCCGGTGTACGGGGTGTAGTCGCGGAACTGCGCCTCGGCGACGGTCACTTCGCAGGACCTGGTCGCGGGGCGGGCGACGGGCGGGGCCGCGGTGAGGGGGTCGTGCCAGTCGGTACCGAACTCGGCGGGCGGCTCGGCCGCGGCCGCGGGTCCCGCGGCGCCGGCCAGGGCTGCCGCGGCGAGGGCGAGCGCGCCGAGCAGGCCCGTGATCCTGTGTCGTCTCATGGCCCCGCAGTGAATCCCGCCGGGCGGGGACGGCACCAGGGCTCCCGGCCCTCCCCTGGCCTGAATTCGCCCCGCCCGGTGCGGGGTCAGGCGGTGGGGAGGACCACCGTGCCGTCGTCGTCGGCGTGCACCAGGTCTCCCGGGCGGAAGGTGACGCCGCCGAGGGTGACCGGCTCGTCGACCGCGCCCGCGCCGGTCTTCCCGCTCTTGCGCGGGACCGTGCCCAGGGCCTTGATGCCGAGGTCCAGTCCGCCGAGGGCGACGCTGTCGCGGACCGCACCGTTGATGATCATGCCGGCCCAGCCGTTGCGCTGCGCCGCCGCGGCGATGAGGTCCCCGGAGAGCGCGGTGCGCAGGGAGCCGCCGCCGTCGACGACGAGGACGGCGCCCTCACCCGGCGTGTTGATCAGCTCGCGCAGCAGCGCGTTGTCCTCGTGACAGGTGACGGTGCGCACCGGGCCGGCGAAGAGGCGGCGCCCGCCGAACTGGCGGAACTGCGTGGTGCAGACGGCGAGGCTCTCGCCGTGCTCGTCGTACAGGTCGCTGGTGGGGACGGGGGTGACGCTCATGTGGTTCGGGGCTCCTCGCAGTGCGTACGTCGCGGCGTGCGGCCCCAGCGTATGCGGGGCGCTCGCGCCGCTCAGTCGCGGGAGTTGCCGAACAGGATGCGGTAGCCGATGAGCAGCACCAGCGAGCCCGCGATCGCGGCGCCCCAGGTGGCGGGGTCGTAGAAGTCGTGCCCGATGGGCTTGTCCAGGAACTTCGCGGACAGCCAGCCGCCGACGAAGGCACCGGCGATGCCGATCAGCGTGGTCCCGATCAGGCCGCCGGGGTCACGGCCGGGGAGCAGGACCTTGGCTATGACGCCGGCCAGCAGCCCCAGGACGATCCAGCTGACGATCCCCATGGTCGTTCACTCCGCTTCGCTCATGTTCCGGTGCGCGTTTTCCCTGTGTGCGCGTTCTCACCGGGGAGGACGCGCACGACGGCGAAACGGTTCTCAGCTGCGGCGGGCCCGTACGAGCGCGACGCCGGCGACCATCACGGCGGCCGCCGCGAGGCCGCCGCGCGAGCGCCGCGCGAGGAGCGCCCGGGTCGACCGGTGGGAGAGCACGGAGCGGTGCGACTGGGCGGAGAGCACGGAGCAGACCGATTGCGCGGAGAGCAGCGAGCCCGTGCTCAGCCACGAACCCGCGGAGCCGATGGAGAAGGCGGAGCCGACGGAGCCGACCGACAGCACGCTGCCGACGGAGCCGATGGACAGGACGGAGCCCGCCGATCCGATGGACAGCACCGATTTCCTGGACCAGAGCGAGAGGAACGATCCGTCAGCCATGGGCGTCATGCTGCCACACGGCTGATCGGCGCGGCGGCCGCAACCGCGTCCGGAGCCGCGGCGCAGGCGGTTGCGGCGGCGGGTGCGGTGCCGGGCGCGGGTGCGGTGCCGGGCGCCGCCGCCGGGGAGGTGCGGGTCAGCAGCAGCACGCCGCGCGCCGCCGCGAGCGCGCCGCCCACCGCGAGCAGGAGCCCCACGGCGCCGCCCTGGATGCGCTCCCCCAGCAGGACCATGCCGATGGCGGCCGCCGCGAGCGGGTTGGCCAGGTTGACCACGGCGAGCGGCGCGCCGAGCCCGCCCCGGTAGGCCCGCTGCGACAGCAGCATCCCGCCGACCGCGAACACCACGACGAGCAGGGCGACGGCGACGACCCGCACGCTGAGCAGGGCCCCGCCGCGACCGCCCGCGACGGCCACGGTCTGGGTCAGGGCGGAGGCCACGGCGGAGGCCAGCCCGGACGCCGTCGCGTGCCGCAGCCCCGAGTGCACGTCCCGGCGTACGGTCAGCAGCACGATGGCGGCGGCGGTGGCCCCGGACACGGCGAGCGCTTCGGCCAGGGTCAGGGTGTCGTCGGGGGCCGGTCCGGACGCCGGGAGCAGGAGCAGGCCGAGCCCGGCGACGGTGGCGAGGGTGCCCCGCCATTCGGTGGCCGCGACCCGGCGGCCGGCTCCGCGGGCCCCGAGCGGGACGGCGGCGACGAGGGTCAGCGCGCCGAGGGGCTGGACCAGGGTGAGCGGGCCGTAGCGCAGGGCGGCGGCGTGCAGCAGGGCGGCGCCGGCGTTGAGCCCGGCCGACCACCACCAGGCTCCGTTGCCGAGCAGGGCGCCGGCGCTGCGGGCGACTGCGGCGCGGGCCAGCCGCTCCTGGGCGACGGCGGCGGCCGCGTAGGCGACGGCGGAGGCGAGGCAGAGCGCGACGGCGAGGGCGGTGGCGTTCATCGGCCGGCCCCCACCGGCTCGGCCGCTTCCGCGTTCCGGGGCCGCGGCAGGTGCCGTACGACGGGCAGCGATCCGGTACGCGCCCGCGGGCGCGGGACGATCAGCAGCGCGCCGCCCAGCAGCACGGTGGCGACGACGGCGTCGAGCCAGTAGTGGTTGGCGGTGCCGACGATCACGAACAGGGTCAGCAGCGGGTGCAGCAGCCAGAGCAGGCGCCGGCGGGACCGGGTGGCGGCGATCATGCCGAGTGCCAGCATCAGGGCCCACCCGAAGTGCAGTGAGGGCATGGCGGCGAACTGGTTGGCCATGGTGTCGGTGGCGGGCGCGGCCCGGTAGACGGAGGGTCCGTAGACCTGTGCGGTGTCCACGAGGTGCGCGGCGGCCAGCATCCGGGGCGGTGCGAGCGGGAACGCCAGGTGGAGCACGAGGGCGGCGCCGGTCAGGACGGCGAGGGTGCGCCGGGCCCACAGGTAGTGGGCGGGCCGGCGCAGGTACAGCCAGATCAGGAAGAGGGCGGTCGCCGGGAAGTGCACGGCCGCGTAGTAGGTGTTCGCGGTGTGCACGAGCGCGTCACCGGCGCCGCCGCTGCCGGCCCCGTGCAGGAGCAGGCGCTGGACCGCGCCCTCGCCGGGCAGGTGCAGGCTGCGCTCGGCGTCCCAGATCCGGCCGGCGTTGCGGAAGGCCTCGTCGGTGCGGTCCGTGGAGAGCATCCGGCCCGCCTTGTAGACGGCGAACAGGCCCGCGACGAGCAGCAGCTCGCGTATGAGGCGGCGCCGCTGCCCGGTTCCCGGGCCGGCGGCCGGCCCGTCAGGTGTGGTGTGGGAGCTCATTTCCCCCGCTCTCTCTTCCTGCTGTGCTCGTGCGGCGGCCGGCGGGACCGGTCGGGGCGTACATCGACACGCCAGTGTATCGATACATTCGCGTATCGATACGGGGGTGTACCGATACGCTTGCGTTCCCGTACACTTTTTCCACGGAACCATCCGCCGCGGAGCCCCCGAGGAGAGCCGCCCACCATGACGTCGACGCCGCCCGCCGCGCGCCGCTCCAAGATCACCCCGGAGCGGGTGCAGGAGTTCTACGACGCCGTCCTGGAGATGCTGCGCGAGAACGGGTACGAGGCGCTGACCATGGAGGGCGTCGCCGCCCGGGCCTGCTGCGGGAAGTCGACCCTCTACCGGCAGTGGAAGACCAAGCCCCAGCTGGTCGCGGCCGCCCTGCGGGCGAACCGGCAGGGCACGCTGGTCGCCGTGGACACCGGCACGCTCGCCGGCGACCTGCGCGAGGCCGCCCGGATCGCGGCCGGCAACTCGGGACGCGACACCCGGCTCACCCAGGCCCTCGGGCACGCCGTGCTCAGCGACGAGGAACTCCAGGCGGCGCTGCGCGAGGCGCTCGTCGAACCGGAGCTGGCCGCGTTCGACGCGATGGTGGCGCGGGCCGTGGCGCGCGGCGAGATCGCCGCGGACCACCCGGCCGTGGAGTTCCTGCCGGCCCAGCTGATGGGCGTGCTGCGCATCCGGCCGGTGCTGGAGGGGCGGTACGCCGACGCCGACTACCTGGTCCGGTTCGTCGACGCGGCCCTGCTGCCCGCCCTGGGCCTGGCAGCCGTACCGGCACCACTCCCGGCCCCCGGCCCCGCATCCGTCCCGGCCCCCGGCCCGGAACCGGACAGGGCCCCCTGAACCGGTGGGCCGCCGTCACCGATGACCGGACGGCGACCCGCCCGCGCTGCCTCGTGGGGACGGCGGCAGCGCGCCACCCGGACGGGGCGGTGGTCACTCACTCGAGGGAGC
>NZ_JBHYVA010000032.1:0-26905 GCF_042750055.1 Streptomyces sp. NPDC059456 | reverse complement strand
GGCCCCCGCGCCCGCGCCGGCCCCCCCGGGGGCGGCCGGCGGCGCCGCACCGGGGCGGTCGCCGCTCCGCTCCCGGGTGCGCCACACCAGCGCCGCGGCTGCGAGGAACGACAGCGCGTCGCCCAGGATCAGGACCTGGTACGCCCCGCGGGTGCCGACGGCGAGGCCGAGGGCGGCGAGTCCCGCGCCCAGCGCGTAGCCGGCGTTCGCCGCGCTGCGCGACAGCGCCTGGTACGTGCCGCGCTGCTCGCCCGCCGTCCGCGTGGCGAAGAGCATCTCCAGCATCTTGGCCGCCCGGTCGCCGAGCGAGGTGACGGCGACGACGAGCAGCAGCAGCTCGAAGCGGGTGACCACGAGCAGCGCGCCGATCGTGCCCAGGCGCAGCAAGTGACAGCCGATCAGCAGCGTGCGTACGGGGAAGCGGTGGGCCAGGTGGCCCGCCAGCGGTGAGCCGGCGATGCCCGCCACTCCGGCCGCGCCCAGCAGCAGGCCCAGCTGTGGGCCGTCGAGACCGGTCACGAAGGTGAAGAACAGGACGCAGGACGCGCCCCACACGCCCGTCCCGGTGCGGTCCAGCAGCTGGGCGAACAGCATGATGCGGGCGTCCCGGCCGCCGGGTGGCCGCCGCAGCTGTGCCAGCAGTCCGGCTCCGTCCCGTCCGCCCGTCCGCTTCCCCGCACCGCTCCGCCGGCTCATGTCCGTTCCTCCGCTTCCCCCGTAAAGTATCTCGATGTCGAGATACCTCGTGTAGCCTGCCGGAGAATAATCTTGACGTCAAGATAGTTCCCCGGCCGGCGGTCACCCCGGCGCTACGCTGATCCGCAGAGACGTCGAGGAGGGACCGTGACCGAGCGCAAGCCACCGGGCGTCAGCGTCGAGTCCTGGGTGGACCGGCAGATCAGGGAGGCCGCCGAGCGCGGCGAATTCGAGAAGCTGCCGGGCTACGGCAAGCCCCTCGCCTCGATCGACGCCCCGTACGACGAAATGTGGTGGATCAAGGACAAGATGCACCGCGAGGGCTTCGCCGCCCTCCCGCCGGCGCTCGCCCTGCGCAAGGAGGCCGAGGACGCCCTGGAGGCGGTGCGCGGGGCCCGATCGGAGCGCCAGGCGCGCGAGATCCTCACCGCGATCAACGAGAAGATCCGCGCGGCCCTGCGCAGGCCGCCGCCGGGACCGCCCCTCCACCTCACCGAATTCGACGTCGAGGACGTCCTGCGGACCCGGCGGGAGAACCGCGGCGACTGACGGCGCGCCCGGGCGGCGGTGGCGGCTCTCCCGGCCGCGGACCACCGACAGTGCTACAAATGGTCTCGTGGCCCATCCTTGCAACCCGTGCCGGGGACGTCGGTGCGGTCACTGAGCCAAAAGCGCCCGCGCAGCGTCGCCCGACAGGTTTTCGTCCTTCAGGTGGCGATCGTGGTGCTGCTCGCCGCCGGTGCGGTACTGGCCCTCGTGCTCCAGTCCCGGCACGACGTGGACCGCGAGGCCCGGACCCGCTCGGTGGCGGTCGCGCAGACCTTCGCCCATTCGCTCGGGCTGCGCCAGGCGCTCCTCGCTCCCGACCCCTCCAAGATCCTCCAGCCGCTCACCGAGGTGACGCGCAAGGACGCCGGAGTGGACTTCATCGTCGTGATGAACGACCAGGGGATCCGCTACACCCATCCGCTGCCCGACCGCATCGGCAAGCGGTTCGTGGGCACCATCGCGCCCTCCCTGGCCGGCCAGGTCTACACCGAGAGCGTGAAGGGGCCCCTGGGCCAGGAGATCCAGGCCGTCGTGCCCATCTTCGCCGACCCGTACAAGGACGGCGGCCCGGTCGTGGGCCTCGTGTCGGCCGGCCTCACCGTCAAGAACGTCACGGGCGTCTTCCAGCGCCAGCTGCCCCTCATCCTCGGCACCAGCGCGGCCGGCCTCGCGCTGGCCACCGCCGGCGCCGCACTGATCAGCCGGCGGCTGCGCCGCCAGACCCGCGGGCTCGGCCCCCTCGAGATGACCCGCATGTACGAGCACCACGACGCGGTGCTGCACTCCGTGCGCGAGGGCGTGCTGATCACCGACGGCGGTGGCCGGCTGCTCCTCGCCAACGACGAGGCGAAACGTCTGCTCAGGCTGCCGCCCGACGCCGAGGGCCAGCACATCCGGGAGCTGTCGGGGCTCGACCGGCAGATGGCCGACCTGCTGCTGTCCGGCCGGGTGGCCACCGACGAGGTGCACGAGGCCGGGGACCGGCTGCTGGTCGTCAACCAGCGGCCGACCCGCCCCCGCGGCAGGCCCGAGGGCACGGCCGTCACCATCCGCGACTCCACCGAGATGCAGGTGCTCAGCACCCGGGCCGAGGCGGCCCGCAAACGGCTCAGGCTGCTGTACGACGCGGGCGTCGGCGTCGGCACCACCCTGGACGTGAAGCAGACGGCCCAGGAGCTCGCGGACGTCGCCGTACCCCGCTTCGCGGACTACGTCACCGTCGACCTGGCGGAACCCGTCCTGCTCGGCGACGAGCCCACGACCGTCAAGATCGACCTGCGGCGGACCGGGGTGTGCGGCATCCGGGACGACGTACCGCTCTACCCGCGCGGCCGGCTGATCGACTTCCTGCCCTCCACGCCCCAGGCCCGGGGGCTGGACAGCGGCCGCGCCGAGCTCGTGACCGATCTGAACGAGGCGCCGGGCTGGCACGCCCAGGACCCGCCCCGCGCCCGGGCCATCATCGACTTCGGCGTCCACTCCCTGATCACGGCGCCCCTGAAGGCCCGCGGAGTCGTCCTGGGCGTGGTCAACTTCTGGCGCTCCGAGAAGGAACCCTTCGACGAGGAGGACCTGTCGCTGGCCGAGGAGCTCGTCGCCCGCGCCGGGGTCAGCATCGACAACGCGCGCCGCTACACCCGCGAGCACGCCCTGGCGGTGACCCTCCAGCGCAGCCTGCTGCCGCGCGACCTGCCCGAGCAGAGCGCCGTGGAGGTCGCGCACTACTACCTGCCCGCGCAGTCGGGGGTGGGCGGCGACTGGTTCGACGTGATCCCGCTGCCGGGCGCCCGCGTCGCCCTCGTCGTCGGCGACGTCGTCGGGCACGGCCTGCACGCCGCCGCGGCCATGGGCCGGCTGCGCACGGCCGTCCTGAACTTCTCCTCCCTGGACCTGCCGCCCGACGAGCTCCTCGCCCGCCTCGACGACCTCGTCCAGTACATCGACCAGAGCGTGGACGGCGACGGAGCCGAAGGCGGCCTGATCGGAGCCACCTGCCTGTACGCCGTGTACGACGCGGTGACCCAGCGCTGCACGGTGGCACGGGCCGGCCACATGCCGCCGGCGGTGGTCCGCCCGGACGGCACCGTGGAGATCCCGGAGCTGCCCGCGGGCGCGCCGCTCGGGCTCGGCGGGTTCCCCTTCGAGTCGGCGGAGCTGGACCTGAGCGAGGGCACCCAGCTGGTGCTGTACACCGACGGTCTGATCGAGGACCGGGCCCGGGACATCGACGAGGGCCTCTCGCGGCTCCGCGCGGCCCTGGCGCACGCGGACCGCAGGCCCGAGGAGACCTGCCGGGCGGTCCTGGAGCAGCTGCTGCCGGTGCGTGCGCGCGACGACGTGGCCCTGCTGGTCGCCCGGACCTCGGCCCTGCCCCCGGAGCGCATCGCCGAATGGGACGTCCCGTTCGAGCCGAGCGCGGTCGGGGCCATGCGCGCCGTGGCCGTGGAGAAGCTGGAGGAGTGGGGCCTGGGGGAGCTCGCCTTCGGGACCGAGCTGGTGCTCAGCGAGCTCATCACCAACGCCATCCGGCACGGCGCCGAGCCGGTCAGGGTACGGCTCCTGCACGACCGGGTGCTGACCTGCGAGGTCTTCGACGGCAGCAGCAGCTCGCCGCGGCTGCACTACGCCAAGACCACCGACGAGGGGGGCCGCGGCCTCTTCCTGGTGGCCCAGCTCAGCCGCCGCTGGGGAGCCCGGTACACCCCCGAGGGGAAGGTCATCTGGTCCGAGCAGCCCCTGCCCGACCCGGAGGAGACCTGACCGCGCTCAGGCGAGGTCCTGGTCCGGGACCGCCTCGTCCTCCGGGACCGCGCGCACGATGACGAGCGACCCCTCGTAGAAGGGCCGGCTGCGCAGGTGGCCGAAACGCTCGTCCCACGCGCCGGAGTCGAGGTCGGCGCGCAGCCGGGTGGTGAACCGCTCGCGCACGCCGTCGTCGACGAAGCTCCAGGCGGAGCAGGCCTGCCGGGCGGCGGGGTCCAGCAGCATCTCGGGGCGCCCGTAGTAGGCCTCGTTGAACCCGTCGGTGCAGTCCAGCGGGATCGGTACGGTCTGCACGGTCCCGCTGCCGCCGAGGGCCGCGGCCATCTTCTCGAGCGGCGGGTAGCGGCGGGCCTCGGTGTCGAGGACCTCGGGCGCGTAGTCGTACAGCCAAAATCCGCGGACGCGTTCGGGGTCGCAGGTCAGCACGACCGCCGGGCCACGGGTCACGCGCCGCATCTCGCGCAGGCCCGCCTCGGCGTCGCTCCACTGGTGCACGCTGAACAGGGTCATCGCCCCGTCGAACTGCCCGTCCGCGAACGGCAGGTCCTCCGCGACGGCGTCCACGGCCCGCGGGAGGGCCGCCGAGCGCCGGGACCGCATCGAGCGGGACGGCTCCACGGGGGTCACCGCCGCGGCGGCGGGCTCGTACGACCCGGCGCCGGCGCCGATGTTGACCACGGTGCGGGCTCCGCCGAGCGCGTCGGCGATGAGCCGGGCGATGCGGGGGTCGGGACGCCGGAAGTCCGCGTGGCCGGAGCCGATGGCCGCGGGGTCGACGTCACCGGCGCTGCCGTCCAGGCCGCGTCCTTCCATGGGTCCTTACCTCGCCTCGTGAGAAGGAGTCGGAGCATTGCCGCCCGGTCGGCGGCTCCCCCATAGTGCATCTGCAAGGCCCTTCGCGTACATGACTTGGCAGATGCCTGGCAAATCAAACAAGTGAGCCGCAGATGTGGACCTGGAGGTCCGCTCAGCGGATCCGGCGCACGCGCTGGCTGGTGAGTTCGTACCGGGCTCCGATCACGGCCAGCTTCCCGGCGGCGACGCGGGCGGCGAGATCGGGCTCGGCCGCCAGCCGGGAGCGGACGAGCCGTACGTTCTGGGTGACCGCCGCATCGACGCGCGCGTCCCTGCGCAGCGTACGGTCGACGGCCGGCCGGATCTGCTGCGCCAGGTAGCGCAGGTGTCCCGGCAGCTGGTCCAGCCCGTCGGCGGCGCGGACTGCGGCGGTCACGGCCCCGCAGGACTGGTGCCCGAGGACGACCACCAGCGGGATGCCCAGCTCCACGACACCGAACGCGATGCTCCCGAGCACGGCGTCGTCCAGTACCTCGCCGGCCGACCGTACGGTCATCAGATCGCCGAGCCCCTGGTCGAAGACGAGCTCCGGCGGTACGCGGGAGTCGACGCAGCCCAGGATGACGGCGAACGGGTGCTGTCCCCCGACCAGGGCCTGCCGTACGGTCCGGGTGGCGTCGGGATGCCGCTCGTGGAGGGTGCGCCAGCGGGCGTTCCCGGCGGCCAGCTCCCGCAGCGCCTCCTCGGGGGTGCCGGGCCGCGGACCGTACGGGCCGGTCCGGGAGCCGGCCCCGGTGGAGCCGCCCCCGGCCGCCAGACCGGCGCCCAGGGCCACGGCCCCGGTCAGGGCGCCCCGCACCAGCGCGCGCCGTCCATGGGTCCCGTCGACCCGGTGAAGCTCGGCAAGGACGCTCATGCGGGCACCGTAGGTCCCGCCGGGCCGGGGATGCGCAGACAGGCCCGCCTTTGGGGAACTCTTGGGCACGAACACCCCGGCCGGGGGCCGGTCAGTGGTGTGCCGCGGGGCTCTGGCCCCCGTCGAAGTACGCCACCAGGGCCGGGTCGAGCGGCGGCACCCGTCGGGGGGTGCCCCCGGCGCGCAGGGATTCCGTCGCCAGGCAGCCCACCGCGACCGCCATCCGGGCGGCGACCGGCGAGGTGTCCGTCGCTCCCCCGTGGCGGGCGAAGCGCAGGAACTCGTCGATCAGCAGCGGGTCGGCGCCGCCGTGCCCGCCGCCGTCCTCCGCGTCCGGGACGGTGTGGGTGGCGTCGGGCACGGCCCGGTAGCCGGAGCGCCGGCTGTTCCAGACGCGGACCTCGGCGCCCGGGCCGTCGCCGAAGTTCTCCAGGCGTCCGGCGTCCCCGATGACCGTGTAGTTGCGCCAGTAGTCGGGGGTGAAGTGGCACTGCTGGTAGGCGGCGAGCACCCCGTTGGCCAGGCGCAGGTTGAGCAGCGAGACGTCTTCCACGTCGATGACCGGGTTGAGGCCGCGCTGGGTGTGCGGGGGCCAGCGGCCCTCCTCCCGGCCCCCGGCGGACCGGTCGTCGCCCTCGGGTTCGCCGGGGACCCGGCGGTGCGGGTTGTCCCCGTAGACCATGAGGTCGCCCATCGCCTGGACGTCGTCGGTGTAGGCGCCGGCCAGCCAGTGCAGTACGTCGATGTCGTGGGCGGCCTTCTGGAGCAGCAGGCCCGTGGTGTGGCGGCGTTCGGCGTGCCAGTCCTTGAAGTACCAGTCGCCGCCGTGGCCCACGAAGTGCCGCACCCACACGGTCTTGACCCGGCCGATCGCCCCGGCCGCGATCAGCGCGCGCATCATGCGGACCACGGGCATGTGCCGCATGTTGTGCCCGACGTACAGCCGGGTGCCCGTCGCGCGGGCGGTGCGCAGGACCTCGTCGCAGCGCTCCACGCAGATGTCGAGGGGTTTCTCGACGAAGACGGGCCTGCCGGCGACGAGCGTTTGGCAGGCCAGGTCGGCATGGGTGTGGTCGGGGGTCAGGACGAGGACGGCGTCGACGCCGGGGCCCTCGGTCACGGCCCGGGGATCGGCGGTGACGTGCGCGCCCGGGAAGGCCGCGGCGGCGGCCGCCCGGGCCCGCGGATCGGGATCCGCGACGGTGGTGACGGTGGCGCCGCGGCCCGGCCGGTGCGCCGTGCGCGCGAGGCTGCCGCGCAGCCCGAATCCGAGGACGCCGATGCGAAGGTCGGTCATGGCGGACTCCCTTCCCCCCGCCGTCGCGTTCATCCGCCCGGCCGCGCACCGGATGCCGCCCGCGCCCCGCCGGGGCAGGCTGTGCGCAAGGCCATCGACCACCGCACAGACGAGGACCGCGCCATGTCCCACAGTCGGCGTATCGGCGTCATCACCGCGGCCGCAGCACTGCTGCTGACGGCCACCGCCTGCTCGGGCCTGGGCCGGAGCACCGTCGGCATGCTGACGTTCCGCGGCAGCGACTCGCCGGTCTTCCTGAGCTACTCCAACACGCCGGTGGTGGGCTGTCACAAGATCGCCCTGCCGAAGGGCGCGACGCACGTCGAGAACAACACGCTCGTCGACATCATCCTGTACCCGACGCTGGACTGCCGGAAGGTCGGCGACGCGGACGGCATCTACGTCGCCACGACGCTGTCGGACGTGACGGCCCCGGTCGCCCTCCCCTGGCGCAGCTTCAGCGTCGTCCACTGACCCCGGGGGGGGCGGTCCTCACCCCAGGAGGGCCGCGACCGTCGGGGCGACCGTGCCGAAGAGGTCGCCGATCGTGGTGAGGCTCGCCGTCCGGAGGGCGGCGGCGGACACCGGCGTGCCGTCGGGCGCGGTCAGCGCGCGCGTCGCGGTGGCCTCGGCGACGACGCAGGGGCGGTAGCCGAGGTGGAAGGCGCCCTGGGCCGTGAACGTGACGCACATGTGGGTCATGAATCCGGCGATCACCAGGTCGGGGCCGGCGCCCAGCTCCCGCAGGGTCTTCTCCAGTTCGGTGGCGTGGAAGGCGTTGGGGGCCTGCTTGACCACGACCGGTTCCCCGTCGCGGGGCGCGACCTCCGCGCTGATGGAGCCGATCTCGGCCCGGATGTCGTACGGGGTCCCCTCGCCGCCGTCGTTGACGACGTGGACGACCGGGGTGCCGGCGGCCCGGGCCGCCGCCAGCAGGCGGGCGCCCGCCGCGAGGGCCTGCTCGGCGCCGTCCAGGGCCAGCGCCCCCGACCGGTAGGTGTTCTGGAAGTCGATCATGACGAGGGCGGACTCGGCCAGGCGGGGCAGCCCGCCGGGGAGACCGAGGATCTCGCGCAGCGTGACGGACGCCGACGCGGGCACGGCGGGCACGGTGGATGCGGTGGATGCGGTGGATGCGGTGGATGCGGACATGGTGGACCGTCCTTCGGGTCGGTAAACGGGCACGGCGAAGCCGTGCCCCGGCGCGAGTGCGCCGGGCGGTGGGTGGTGGGTGGTGCGCGAGGGGCGAGGGGAAAGGGTCAGTGCGCGGTGCGGAACCGGCGCCGGTAGGCGGCCGGGGTCGTCGCGATCTGCTTGCGGAAGGCCCGGTGCAGGGTCTCCACCGAGCCCAGGCCGGCCGCCGCGGCGACCTGTTCCAGGGGCTCGTCGGTGGTCTCCAGCAGCCGTCGGGCGGCCTCCACCCGTACCGCTTCCACGTACGCCGCCGGGCTGGTGCCCAGTTCCTTGCGGAAGGTGCGGGCGAGGTGCCGCTCGCTCATGCACATCCGGGCGGCGAGCGCGGCGGCGGACAGGTCCGCGCCGAGGTGGTCGGTGATGTGGGCCCGCAGGGCGTCGATGTCCCTGCGGGAGGCGGCCGGGTGGCTGAGCGGGACGCTGAACTGGCTCTGGCCGCCCTGCCGCTTGAGGTACATGACGAGCTGCCGGGCGACCGCGAGGGCCAGGTCCTCTCCGTGGTCCTCGGCCACCAGGGCCAGGGTCAGGTCCATGCAGGCGCTGATCCCTGCCCCGGTCCACACCCGGCCCGAGCGCACGAAGATCGGGTCCGGGTCCACCTCGACCCGCGGGTGTTCGGCCGCCAGCTGGGCGGCGGTGGACCAGTGGGTGGTGGCGCGGCGCCCGTCCAGCAGACCGGCCGCGGCCAGCAGGTGCGCGCCGACGCACACCGACGCCACCCGCGCGGCGTGCGGGGCGGTGGCGGCGATCCACCGCACCACCTCGTCGTCGACGCGGGCGACCGGGCCCTGCTCGCCCGGCTCGACGGCGCCGGGCACCACGAGGGTGTCCACGGCGGTGCCGACCTCGGCGAACGAGAGGTCGGTGACCAGCCGGACGCCGGCCGAGGTGGTGACCTGGCCGCCGTCCGGACCCGCCAGGCGCACGTCGTACAGCGGGCGCCCGGCCTCCCGGCCCGCGAGGGCGAGGACCTCGGCGGGACCGGTGACGTCGAGCAGGTCGACATCGGGGAAGACCGCGATCACGACGCGGTGGGGCGTGGACATGCGTCCATCCTGGCCGTGCGGCGGAACGTCCGCAATGACGGTTGTCTGTCACATCGGGACACGGCGAGGAGGGGTCCGAGTGGAGCACGGTGCCCGCGGCGCGGATGATGGAGGGGCGCACGATCCGGTCGCTCACGGCGCCGGACGCGGGCACGGGACGGTGACGCAACATGGCCGTGAACGCTTCCCCCCACCGCTCGGTCAGGGTGAACGCCGACCTCGACGCTCCGTTGTCGCGGTGGCTCTGGCTGGTCAAGTGGATCCTGGCGATCCCGCACTACATCGTGCTGGTCTTCCTGTGGATCGCCTTCGTCGTGGTCAGCGTGATCGCCTTCTTCGCGATCCTGTTCACCGAGCGCTATCCGCGCGGCCTGTTCGACTTCAACGTCGGTGTGCTCCGCTGGTCGTGGCGGGTCTCGTACTACGCGTACGGCGCCCTCGCGACCGACCGGTACCCGCCCTTCAGCCTCGGCCCGGAGCCCGGCTACCCGGCGCGCCTGGAGATCGCCTACCCCGAACGCCTGTCCCGGCCGCTGGTGCTGGTGAAGTGGTGGCTGCTGGCGATCCCGCAGTACCTGGTCATCGGCTTCTTCACCGGCGGCATGCATCACGGCTGGTGCGTCGGCGGCGGTCTGATCACACTGCTCGCCGTCATCGCGGCGGTGACGCTCGCCTTCAGCGAGAAGTACCCGCGCGATCTGTTCGACCTGGTGGTGGGGCTGAACCGGTGGGTGCTGCGGGTCGCCGCGTACGCCGCGCTGATGACGGACGAGTACCCGCCGTTCCGGCTCGACCTGGGCGGCGACGACCCGGCTCCGGCCCCGGCCACCTCCCCCGGACCGGAGCGGAGCGGACCCGACGCCCCCTGACCGGCCCGGAACCGGGGGGCGCCTACGGCAGCCGGGCCGCGGGCGGCGTCCACACCGTGCCGCGCGCCTCGTACTCCAGCATGGACTCCACGTTCGTCGCCGCGTCCGCACCGAGTTCCCGGCGTACGAGCCACAGGGCGAGGTCGAGGCCGGAGGTGATGCCGCCCGCGGTGACCAGGTCCCCGTCGTCGACGACCCGGGCGTTCTTCAGCAGGCCGCCCTGCTGTTCGAGGTCGGGGCGGGCCTTGTGGTGGGTGGTGCAGGGGCGGTGCGCGGTCAGTCCGGCGGCGGACAGCAGCATGGTCCCCGTACAGACGGCAGCGAGGGTGAGGCCGGGGCGGACCGCGGCGGCCAGGTTCCGCGGGAGCACGCCGCTGCGGATCTCGGCCCACACCCCGGGGCCGTCGCGGCGCGCGTATCCGCCGCCCGGCACGAGGACGATGTCCGCCGAGTGCGGAGCCCAGGCGTGTTCGACCCGGACCCGGGTCCCGTACGCGGCGTGCACGGTGCCCGGGCCGGCGGTGGTGACGTAGCGGACGTCGACGGCGCGGTCCGTGAAGAAGCGGGCGGCGCAGAAGACCTCGTAGGGGGCGGCGAAGTCGAGCTCCTCCACCCCGTCGTACATGACGACCTGTACGCGCAGCGGTCCGGCCGGTTGCGCGGCGGCCGGCGGTGGCGCCGAGGCCGCCGGCGCCGTGGCGGCGCCGGCCACGGTGGCGGCGGCGCCGATCGCGGTCGAGGCGCGGAGCAGGTTCCTGCGGTTCATCCGGTGGTCCCGTCGTCGTTCCGTGGTGTCGTCGGTGTCGTGGTGTCGTGGTGTCGTGGTGTCGTGGCGTCGTCGTGGCGTGGCTTCGTCAGCCCGCGTGGGCGAGCGGGGGCGCGGCGGCCGTCCGCGCGAGCCGTTCGCGCAGGGCGGCGCGGTCGGGTTTGCCGGCCGGGGTGAGCGGGAGCTCCGCCAGGACCAGCAGCCGCTCGGGGTGTTTGCGCGGTTCGAGGCCCCGGCGGGTGAGGTGTTCGGCCAGCGAGGCGAGCGTGGGGGCCCCGGGGCCGCGCGGTACGACGCAGGCCGCGAGCCGCTCGCCCATCAGCCGGTCCGGGACGCCGACGCACACCACGTCCCGGACCCGGGGGTGGGCGGCCACTTCCCGCTCGACCTCGGCGGGGCTGATGTTGGCCCCGCCGCGGATGACGATGTCCTTGAGCCGGCCGACGAGGTGCAGGACGCCGTCCCCGTCGATCAGGCCGAGGTCCCCGGTGCGGACCCAGCCCCCGGGGGTGCGGTAGCGCGCGACCAGCTCCGGGGAGGCGACGTAGCACATGGGGGTCATGGGGCCGCGGGCGATGATCTCGCCGATCTCGCCGTCGGGGAGCTTTGCGTGCGTGTCCGGGTCGGCGATGCGGATGTCCGCGACCCGGGGGTCGGGGCGGCCGGCGACGATGCCCGGCCCGTCGCCGGCCGGGGCCCCGCGGCGCAGCCCGGTGTGGCAGTTGACGCCGTCCGCCGAGCCGTAGAGGTTGACGACCGGGCAGCCGAAGGCGCGGGCGGCGTCCTCGGCCGTGGTCTCGTCGAGGGCCGATCCGCCGAGGACCAGGGCGGTCGGGGCGGGCAGTCCTCCCCCGCCGGAGCCGGGGTGTTCGAGCCGGTCCAGCATCATGCGGACCATCGTGGGGACGCCCAGGACGTGCGTGGGCCGGTGCTCGCGCACGGCGGCGAGGGCGGCCTCGGGGGTGAAGTGGTCGAGCAGGACCAGGGTTCCGCCGTGCCGGGCGAGGGTGACGGCGGTGCCGCTGGACCCGAACGCCGACCCGAGCGGGACGAGGAACAGACAGCGCGGCGGGGTCGCGTCGGGCATGAGGGAGGCGAGGAAGTTGCCCCGGCCGCCGGCCAGCGCGTTGTGGGAGTACGCGACCATCTTCGGCTCCGCCTCGGAGCCGGAGGACACCAGGATGCGGGCGGCGCCGTCGGGGTCGGGGCGGGCCGGAACGAAGGCGGTCGGGTCGGACCGCAGCAACTCGGCCAGAAGAATCGTTCCTTCAGGGGCGGTGCCGGCCCGCCCGGCGGCGATGACGTGGCGCAGGGCCGGCAGGGAATCCGCCAGGGCCCGGAGTTCGGCGGCATGGTGGTGGCCGCGGTGTTCGACGGCGGCGATGACCGCGACCGCCTCGGCCCTGCGCAGCAGGTTCTCCGCCTCCAGGCTCCCCCGGCCGACCGGGAAGGGCAGCGCCACCGCTCCGAGGGCGGCCAGGGCCAGCTCGGCGATGACCGCGTTCCGGCTGCCCGGGAGCTGGACGCCGACCACGTCGCCGGGCCGGATGCCGAGGCCCGCGAGGCCGGTGGCCAGACAGCGCACCTTGCGGTCCAGGGCGGTGTGGCAGAGCGCGCCCTTGGCGTCGATGACGGCCGTGGCGTGCGGGTCGGCGATCTGCCGGGCGCGGAACAGGCTGTAGAGGTCGAGGTCGGGGCAGGTCCCGTCGGCCGCCCAGGTGCGGCGGAGCCCGGCGGGCAGCAGGTCGTGCAGGGCGACGGTCATGCGAAGCTCCAGGGGTCGGGAACGGCGGGGGCACCGTGCGCGTCGCGGCTGATCGAGCGGGGGAAGCGCGGGTCGTGGTGCAGGTCGGCCGGATCGGTGGTGACCGCGGTGGCGGACAGGCCGTGGTCGCGCAGCTGGGCCAGGGCCGCTCCGGTGGGCAGGGCGCGCAGGTCGTACGCGGCGGCCGCGGGCGCACAGGTGTCGGTGGGGGCGATCCACCCGTCGGCGGTGCGCAGCGGCCGGCGGAATCCGGCGGGCCGGCGCGGCTCCTGCCCGCGCAGTACCCGGCGCAGGGCGGGTGCGGTGAGGGCGTCGGCGGCGCCGAGCAGCGAGGAGTCGGCGCGGACTCCGGACCCGGTGCGTTCCCGCAGGAGCAGCCCGGCCAGTACGGCCTCGGCGCCCATGAGTCCGCCCAGTACGTCGAGCAGGGTCATCAGGGAAGGCGCGGGGGCCTCGTCCTGCGGGCGGGCGGCTTCGCCGACGCCCGTACGGGCCTGGACCATGAAGTCCGTGCCCATCGGGGCGCCGGGGACGCGGCCCGCCCAGCCGCCGGTGTACGCGTAGACGAGCGCGGGGTTCACGGCGGCCAGGTGCGCCGAGTCGAGTCCGAGCGCGGCCGCCTTGCCGGGGGCCCAGTTGTGCAGGAAGACGTCGGCCCCGGCGGCCATCTCGCGCAGGCGCCGCCGGCCGGCGGCGGACTTGATGTCCACCTCGGCGGCCTGCTTGCCGCGGTTCAGTGCGAGCCAGCGGGCGGAGATCCCCGAACAGGCGGGCGGCATGCCGCGCAGCGGGTCGCCGCCCGGCGGCTCGCTCCGTACGACGTCGGCGCCGAGCAGCCCCAGCAGGTGGGCGGCGAGCGGGGCCTGGATCCGGCGGCCTGCTTCGAGCACGGTCAGCCCGGCCAGCGGCCGGGCCGCGGTGGGCGCGGTGGCGGGCCCGGTCCTGGCCCGGGGGCCGGATCCGTACGGGGCGAGGGACCAGGGCGGGGCGCCGTCCTGTTCGGCGGCGCGCTCGTCGAGGGTCCGCAGCCGGCAGACCTCTGCTCCGGAGGCCGCGGCGGCGGCCTCGATCCGCCGCCAGGTGTGCGTGCGCGCCGTGGTGTGCAGGGCCGGGGGGAAGGGGGCGCATGCCGTGGCGTAGCGGAACTGGAACGGCCGCCACCCGGTCCGGACGGCGTCGAAGGGGGCCTGCAGGGTCCGCCAGAACGCGGCCCAGCAACCCGGGTCCAGGGTCTCCAGTTCGAAGACGACGCCGTCGCACGAGGTGAACGGCGGTCCTCCGGGGGCGAGTTCGGCAGCCTCGCCCTCGTCGGCGCCGGCTGCGGCGAGGTACTGGGACACCGCCAGCAGTCCGGCCCGGTCGGCGCTCGTGGTCACCCGGCCGGCCGGGCCGCCCCGGGCCTGGCCCAGCAGCCCGGCGAGCAGTCCCGCGACGGCGAGGACGCCCGTGGCGGTGGCGGCGTAGTCGACGGCGAGCCCGCGGGGGGCGCCGTCGCGCCGTCCGTGCACGGCCATGATGCCGGTGGCCGCCTGGACGGTGGCCTCGTCGCCCATGCCGCCGGACGGATGGGCCGACCAGCGCACGGACGCCTCCTGCGGGTCGAACCCGGCGCCGGACAGGGCGATGCGCGCCGCACGGCCGTCGCCGGACCCGACGCGCCCGCCTCCTGTGCCCGGGCCCGCTCCCGGGTCGCTCGCGTCCGTTCTCGCGTCCGTCCTCGTGTCCGTTCTCGTGTCCGCGCCGAGGAGCTCCAGGTGCTCCACGGCCGGGCCGGACGGCCCGGGCGGTCCCGAGACGGCGAGGTGCAGTCCTTCGAGCGGCCGGACCGTGCGGGTGACGGCTGGTGACGCCATGCCTCTCCTCTTCTCCTGGCGCGGCGGCGGTGACCGGCGCCCCGGATGTGCGCGACGCGGGAACCCGGGTGTGCGCCCGTCCGGTTCCCCGGGAAGACAGTCGGACGGACGCTCCCGCGGGTTCCCGGCGCGTCGGGGGAAGTGGTGCGCAGCGGAGGGGAAGCCGGCCGTGCCGGGCTCCGGCCACCTGCCGCAGGAGCCGGGTTGAGGGCCCGCCCCGGCGCCGGTCAGACCTTCCGGATGTCGGCCGACCCGGTCAGCGCGGCCAGGCCGAGGGCCAGGAAGAAGTCGCCCCACACCAGTTCGTGCCGGACGGCGACGCCCCGTTCCGCGTCGTAGCAGCCGTCCAGGAGCATGCCCCGGGTCAGGTGTTCGCCGACCAGGCGTTCCAGGATGGCGGCGGCCCGGTACGCGTACTGCGCGGCCCGGCAGCCCGGCAGACGGGCGAGTTTCAGCAGCGCGACGGCCGCGATGGCGGCCGCGGAGGTGTCCAGCGGGCCGGTGGGCCGTTCCTCGTCCGCGGGCGGGACGAGGGGGGTGCAGGGGCGCGTCCACACGTCGGCCAGTGACTCCGCCGCCGCTCGCAGCCGGTCCGGGGCGGTCCCGGCCACCTCGGGGCGGTGCAGGGCGTCGGCCACCGCCAGCAGCAGCCAGGCGCTCCCCCGGCTCCAGCCGGCCGCGGGCTCCGGGCACGGCCGCCAGCCCGCCTCCGGGTCGAACTCCCAGGCCGGTACGGTGCGTCCGCCCGCGCCGAGGCACAGGTCGAGGTGGCGGTGGAGGTGGGACGCGGCGGCCCGTTCCCCGTCCGGGCCCGCGGCGGCGAGCAGGGCCACCGTGCCGGGTACGCCGTCCACCCGGGCCAGCAGCCGGGGCCCGCCGAAGGCCGCTCCCCAGGGCACCAGCCCGAGTTCGGTGTCCACCGCGGCCAGCACCGACCGTGCGCCGGCGGCCCGCAGTTCCCGCGCCCCGGGGTCGTCGCCGGCGAGCGCCGTGCCGTACCAGAGGATCAGCCCGCGCGTGGCGGTGTCGGCCCGGGCCCAGGCGGCCAGTCGCGCGGTGCACGCGGCGGCGGCCGCCCTGTCCTGCGCGTCCCCGGTGTGCCGGGCCCGCAGCCACAGCAGCCCGGCCCAGAAGCCGCCGGTCCAGGCGCCGCGGCCGGTGGTGGTCCAGTGGCCGGTGTCCGGATCGGCGTACAGCGGGAACCGGTCGGCGGTCTCGGCACGGGTACGGGCGGCGCGGTCGAGGACGTCGGCCAGCGCCCGCCCGGCCCAGTCGCCCGGGCTCACGCCGCCGCCTCCACGGGCGCCCCGAGCGGGATCGGCGGGAGCGTGGGGAAGGCCGGGGCGGCGGAGGGCAGCGCCGCCGGCGGGCCGTCAGCTCCTGCCCCGGCGGCGTTCGCCCCGGTCGTCCGTCGCGTCACTGCCGACTCCGTTCCCCCGCCTGTCATTTCGGTCCACGGCAGTGGTCGCGGCGGCCGACGTCCGGGTTCCCAGGGCCTGTTGTGATGTGTGGCACATGGGGTTTTGTCCGGTGATGCCAATTCCGGGCGAGCCCCTGTGACCGCCTCGGGAGGGGTGCGACGATGAGCCCGCCATGACCCGGGGACGATGCTGTCGCGCTGCACGGGCCGCGATGTTCGCGGCCACCTGCGTGCTGCTCGCCGCCCTCGCCCACGTCCTGATGACGGGGACGGCCGTCCCCGCGCGGACGATGGTGGCGGCCTCGGCCGCCACCGGTGTGCTCGGCTGGTCGCTCGCCGGCCGCGAGCGCGGGCTCCTGGCCGTCACGTCCGCGACGGTCGCCGTCCAGGCCGCCCTGCACGCCGGGTTCGCGCTGGCCCAGGCGGCCGCGCCGGACGCGGCGGGCGCCTCCCTCGCCCGGCGGTGGGCCGGGTACCTGCTGTGCGCCCCGGCCGTGCACCCGGCGGACGGCCACGCGCACCATGCGATGCGGGCGATGACCGGCAGCGGCATGGCCATGGCCATGCGGGCGCCGGTGCCCGTGCCCGTGCAGGGGTCCGCGCCCCTGCCGGTGTCCGCGGGGCACGGGATGGGCCCGCTGCCGGTGTCACCGGCCGGGATGCTGGCCGGGCACCTGCTCGCCGCCCTGCTCTGCGGGCTCTGGCTCGCGTACGGGGAGCGGGGCGCCTTCCGGGTCCTGCGGGCCCTGGCCGGGCTGCTCCTCGTACCGCTGCGGATGGCGCTGCGGCTGCCCGCGCCCGTCGGCCGGCCGCGCCTGCGGGTGCGCCCGGACCGCCGGGTGCGGACCCTGCGCGGGCTGCTGCTCGTCCGTTCCCTAACCTCGCGGGGGCCACCGCCCGGGACCGCTGTCAGCTGACAGCCGGCTCACCGACGCGCGCGACGCCACGGCGGCCGCACGCCTCGGTCATCGGCCCCGCCGTCCGGCGGGCCGTACCGCTCACCGGCGCGCCTCGCCTCGCAGTGCGTGCGCGGCGCCGGATCCCGGACCCCGGATTCCCGGAAGGACATCAGGCGATGACCCCTGCCCTGCTTCCCCGTCCGACCGCCGCACCGACGGCGCCGCCGCGTCACACCGGCGGCCCGGACGAGCCGGCGACCCTGCTGGCGCTCGCCGCCCGCGACGGCGACCCCGACGCGGTGGACCGCTTCGTGCGGGCACTGCACCGCGACGTCCGGCGCTACGTGGCCCACCTCAGCGCCGATCCGCAGTCCGCGGACGATCTGACCCAGGAGACCTTCCTGCGCGCCCTGGGCAGCCTGCACCGCTTCGAGGGCCGCTCCTCCGCCCGTACCTGGCTGCTCTCGATCGCCCGCCGCACCGTCATCGACAGCCTGCGCCACAAGGCGGCCCGCCCCCGGATCTCGGACCGCGACGACTGGCAGAGCGCCGCCGAACGGACGCAGCCCCGCGGCCTGCCGGGCTTCGAGGACGGAATCGCCCTCGCGGAACTCCTCGGGGCGATACCCGCCGAACGCCGTGACGTGTTCGTGCTGACCCAGGTCCTGGGGCTGCCCTACGCGGAGGCGGCGTCCGCGCTGGGCTGCCCGATCGGTACGGTCCGCTCCCGCGTGGCGCGCGCCCGTACCTCGCTGATCGAACTCCTCACGAACGCCGAGCAGCCCTCCCTCGCGGCATCGGCCGCCTGAGCCGGCCGGTCCCGGGGCGGGACACGCCCTCCCCGGGCCCGGCCGGGTCCGAGGAGGTGTCTAGCCGCCCTTCAGGCGGCGGACGACCTCGTCGGACACGCGTTTTTGGAGGTCGGCGAGCTGCTCGGGGGTGTACGCGCTGAGGTCGCCGGGGGCGGGGCCCTGTCCGCCCGGGTCCTTCTGTTTCTGTTTCTCCTGCTCCCGGCGCCGGAGTTCCTGTTCCTCCGGCGATCCGGGGGCCGCGTACGCGCACGTGACGAGCGCCCCGTCGGCGGTCTTCAGACAGGTGGCCTCGCGGCCGGCGACCTGGCCCCTGCCCTCCACCCGGTACCGGATGTTCTGCTCGCTGCCGATCGTGGCGGTCCAGGTGCTGCCGCCGGTCGGCACGACCTCGAACACCCGGTCGTCGTTGTAGCAGCAGACGTCCCGGTACTCGGCCTTGATCAGCTCGACGAGCGCCTTCGGTGACGACCACGTCGGATCGAGCCGGTGGACGGTCATCGGGGCGAGCCGGCCGCCCTGGTGGCGGGTCGGCACCGTCGAGACGGCCACGACCGAACTGGCCTCGCCCTGCGGGGTGAGCGGGGTGACGTACGCGCTGCGGCCGCTGCCGTCGCGGTACTGGAGGGTGAACTCCGAATCGTTGCCCGCGTTGGCCCCGTCCTCGGACGCGTCCCAGCCGCTGCGCTCGAACCACCAGTCGCTGAAGCTGCCGACCGCGGCGGTGCCCTCGCGCTGGCGGGCCGCGAGGCTGAGCGGATAGGTGGGGCCGGGCGCCGCGGTCGCGTCGGAGGTGATGGTGACCTTCCCGGTCCGGCCGTCGTACAGCGCGAGCCCGGCGGGCCGTTCGGTGACGACGAGGATCCCGGTCTGGCGTTTGAGCGGGACGACCACGATCGGGGTGTCGCCCGAGCAGGTCACGTAGGCGTCGTCGGCGTCGAAGCGCACCCAGCGCTTCTGCGCCGAGATCTTCCGGCCGAGGTTGTGGGTGAACCAGCCGCCGATCCGGGCGTCGGCCGTGTCCACGTCGAACGAACAGCGCTGCCGGTTGCGGCCGTTGCCGCCGAGCGGGATGTCCTGCACGAGGCCGACCTCGTAGCCGGCCAGCCAGCCGCGCCGTTCGACGAGGGTCGCGAAGCGGTTCGAGTCGGGCAGGTACGTGATGTCGGAGATCTCTCCGGTGACGTCGCCGAGGTGTGGGGCGGCCTGCGCCTTCCCCACCAGGTAGGGCGCCCGGGCCGCCAGCTCGGGCACCGGCTCGCTCACGATCCGTACGTCCTGCATGTAGGCGCGGTCCTGGAGGTACGCCCCGTACACCAGCCACCAGACCGCGAGGCCCAGCCCGAGGACGCCGCCCACCCATCCGAGGACCACCGCCGCGGTGCCCCCGCCCGTGGAACCCCTGCCCTTGCGCATCAGCCGCACGGCCAGCCACAGCAGTGCCACGAGGGCGCCCGCCAGCAGCGGCGCGGCGAACCAGGAGAAGAGTTTGCGCAGTTCCCAGGCGATGATCGTGGTGGCGTACGAGGCCCACCACAGGAACAGTCCCAGCAGAAGAACGGGTATCCCCACCCGCAAGGCCCGGCCCATGAGCGCCCCCCGACGTCAGCTCGGGCCATTCTGTACCCCGCGGGGGCGGTTGTCAGTCTTTCCGCGGCTCCGTCCGGCTGCCGGGGGGATCGGTCAGGGCGCACACCTCGGCCTCGTAGAGCAGGGCGGGGTCCAGGCCCATGCCGGTGAAGTGGCCCGCCAGTTCCAGGGACAGCGCGCCGTGCAGCCTGGTCCAGAAGGCCAGTGCCAGCCGCAGCACCGCCGGCGGGGCGTCGGGACGGCCCACGGCCCACGCGCGGTGTCCGGCCAGGTGCTCCTCGAAGGCGCGGGGCTCACCACCGCAGGCGGGCTCCGGCGCGGCGGCCGTGCAGGCGCCGAGGAGGACGGCCATCATCTCCGCGGCGATCTCGGTGATGTCCTGCGGTGCGTGGTAACCGGGTACCGGGGTGCCGTAGACGAGGAAGTAGCGGTGCGGGTCCTCCAGGGCCCAGCGGCGCAGCACCCGCGCCAGGGCCGCGGGGCCGGGCCGGTCGGCTCCCCCGCCGCCGGCGGCGCCGAAGGCGTCGGCCAGGCTGCGGTAGGCGTCCCGGATGAGCTCGGTGATCAACTCGTCGCGGTTGGCGAAGTACCGGTAGAGCGCCGGTCCGCTCATGCCCATCTGCTTGGCGATCGCGTTCAGCGACAGCGCGGACGCGCCGGAGCCGGCGATCTGCTGCCAGGCCTTCTCCTTGACCTCTTCGCGCACCTGCTGCCGGTACCGCTCGCGGGGGGTCTGCGTACCTCCGGCCATTTCGGCCACCTCTCGTCGCCCGTCATCTCGCGAGTTAGAAGCTATCACCATCGGCATGCCTACTCGCGATCGAACGAACCGCTCTTGACATCGTCGCGCTGTCCGTTCATTCTCGTTATAGCTTCTAACGAACACGAGAAGCACTCACACAAATCTGCGTCGGCAGCACGCCCCGAACCCTGGAGGTCCCCATGAACACCGTCGAGCGCATCGAGATCGTGCTGCCGGGCAAGGTCGAGCCGGAGGGCCTGGAGCTGCACCGGGGACCGGTCCCCGCTCCGGCGGCCGGCCAGGTGCTGGTCGCGATGGAGGCGACCGGGGTCTCCTTCGCCGAACAGCAGATGCGCCGCGGGCGGTACTACGACCAGCCCGAGTTCCCCTTCGTCCCCGGATACGACCTGGTCGGCACGGTGCAGGCCGTCGGCGAGGGCGTCGACTCCGGACTGCTCGGCCGGCGGGTGGCCGCCCTGACGAAGACCGGGGGCTGGGCCAGCCACGTCACCCTCGACGCCGCCGACGTGGTGGATGTCCCCGACGGCGTGGGCGCCGCGGAGGCGGAGACCGCGGTCGTCAACGGCATCACCGCCTGGCAGATGCTCCACCGCAAGGCCCGGGTGCGGGCCGGCCAGACCGTCCTGGTCCACGGCGCCAACGGCGGCGTCGGCTCGATCCTGGTCCAGCTGGCGCTCGCCGCGGGCGCCCGGGTGATCGGCACCGCCTCCACCCGGCACCACGACGCGCTGCGCGCCCTCGGGGTGACCCCCGTCGACTACCGCTCGGGCAACGTCGCCGCACGGGTCCGGGCCCTCGCACCCGGCGGGGTGGACGCGGTGTTCGACCACGTCGGCGGCGACGGCATCGTGGACTCCTGGCGGCTCCTGGCCCCCGGCGGCACCCTCGTCTCGTACGGCAGCGCCGCCACCCGCGACGACCAGGGCTCCGGCTCGTGGCCGGTGCTCAAGCTCGTCGGCCGGGTGTGGCTGTGGAACGGGCTGCCCAACGGCCGCCGCGCGTACTTCTTCAACGTGTGGGCCGGGCGCGCCTACGCCAAGAACCGCTTCCGGGCGCGCCTGCGCTCCGACCTCACCGAGGTGTTCACGGCCCTCCGGCGCGGCGAGATCACCCCCCAGGTCGCCGCCCGCATCCCGCTGGCCCGCGTCGCCGAGGCGATGCGCCTGGCCGAGTCCGGCACGGTCGCCGGAAAGGTCGTCCTGGTCCCGTGACGGGAGCGGTCCCGGCATGCGCGGGGGCCGGGCGCGGCGCAGGCTGAAACGGAACGTGCCCGCCGTGCCGGGCGTGTGGAGGTGGTTCCGGTGGACCAGACACGAGCCCCGCAGCGGCCGTCCGGCGCGCAGCGGCGCATCCTCGCCCCGCTGGCCCTCGCCCAGTTCATCTGCAGCTTCGCCGGGTCCAACATGAACGTGATGATCAACGACATCAGCGAGGACCTGGACACCACCGTCCAGGGAGTGCAGATCGCCATCACGATCTTCCTCCTGGTGATGGCCGCGCTGATGATCCCCGGCGGCAAACTGACCGACATCCACGGCCGCAAACGCTGCCTCCTGGTGGGGCTCGTCGTCTACGGCGTGGGCGCCCTGCTCAGCGCCGCCGCCCCGGGGCTGGGCGTACTGATCCTCGGGAACTCGATCCTGGAGGGCATCGGAACGGCCCTGCTCATCCCGCCCGTCTACATCCTCACGACGCTCATCTTCACGGACCTGACCTCACGGGCCCGCGCCTTCGGCGTCATCATGGCGCTGGGCGGCATCGGCGCCGCCGCCGGGCCGCTGATCGGCGGGCTCATCACGTCGTGGCTGAGCTGGCGGGCGGCCTTCGTGTTCCAGGCCCTGGTCATCGTCGTGATCATCGTTCTGAGCCGGAGCCTGGAGGACCCCCTGCCGCCCGATCCGACGCGCCCCTTCGACACCACCGGAGCCGTCCTCTCGGCCACCGGCCTCGTCCTCGTCGTCATGGGCATCCTCGCGGCCGACAACAACGTCTGGCTGATGATCGGCCTGCTCGTCCTGGGCGCCCTCGTGCTCCTGTGGTTCTTCCGGTCCGTCCGGGCCAAGGAGCGGGCGGGGAAGGAACCCCTGCTGTCCACCAGCCTGTTCCGCGACCGCACCTCCAACCTGGGCCTCGTCACGCAGAACGTCCAGTGGCTGCTGCTGATGGGTTCCTCGTTCACCATCGCGGCCTACCTCCAGGTCGTGCGCGGCTACGACGCCATCCAGACCGGCGTCATCTTCACCGCCGCCACGCTCGGCCTGCTCGTGTCGTCGCTCGGGGCCGAACGGCTCGCCGCGCGGCGGCCCCAGCGGACCCTCATCATGACCGGCTTCGTCGTCACCGTCGCCGGCATCGTCGTGCTGATCGCGATGGCCGGCGGTTCCCCGAACCCCTGGGCCCTCACCCCCGGCCTGCTGCTGATCGGACTGGGCCTCGGCGTGATGCTGACCCCCTCGGTCAACGTCGTCCAGTCGAGCTTCCCCGAGGAGCGGCAGGGCGAGATCTCCGGCCTCTCCCGCAGCGTCTCGAACCTCGGTTCCTCGCTCGGCACGGCCGTGGCCGGCACCATCCTGGTCGCCGGGCTCAGCAGCGGCGCCTACGCCGCCGCCATGATCACGCTGGCCGTGATCGGGCTCGCCGGACTCGCCGCCGCGGTGCTCCTTCCGAAGCAGCCGTCCCCGGGCACGGCGCCGGCCTCCGCCCCGGGCCCCACCACACGGCTCACCCCCTAGGGTCGTCACCCTTCTCCCGCACCGGCGCCCGTCCGGAGGGCGATCTTGGCGGGTCGAGCACAGAATGACCACGAAAGGGGTGAGGTGATGGCGGACGGGAGAGCCGAACGCATCGCGGATTTCATCGAGCCGCTACGGGTGCGACCGGGATCGAAGGTGCACCTGGAACGGGACTTCGATCCCCGGTACAAGGGCGGCCTGAAGAAGCGGCAGGGCGCCGAGCTGCTGCGGACCGGGGTGTCGCTGCTCGCCGAGTACCAGGACCGGCTGGCCGCGCAGGACACGTACGGCGTGGTGCTCTGCCTCCAGGCGCTCGACGCCGGGGGCAAGGACGGGACGATCCGCCACGTGATGAGCGGCGTCAACCCCCAGGGCGTGCGCGTCAGCAGCTTCAAGGTGCCCTCCACCGAGGAACTCGACCACGACTACCTGTGGCGTTACGCCCAACGGCTGCCCGCGCGCGGCGAGATCGCCATCTTCAACCGCTCGCACTACGAGGAGGTCCTCGTGGTACGGGTGCACCCCGAGGTCCTCCTCCGGCAGAAGCTCCCGCCGCACGGACCGGGCCCGGGCATCTGGGACCGCCGCTACCGGGAGATCAACCACTGGGAGCGCTATCTGACGGACAACGGGTTCAAGGTCGTGAAGATCTTCCTGAACCTGTCCAAGGAGGAGCAGCGGACCCGCTTCCTCAAGCGGATCGACCTGCCGGAGAAGAACTGGAAGTTCTCGGCCGCCGACGTACGGGAGCGGGGCCGGTGGGACGACTACCAGGACGCCTTCTCCGAGATGCTGTCCGCCACGAGTACGCGGTGGGCGCCCTGGTACGTCGTGCCGGCGGACCGCAAGTGGTTCGCGCGGATCTGCGCGGCGGCGGTCCTCGCGCACACCCTGATGGAGATCGATCCGCAGTACCCCGAGGTGGCACCGGAGGCGCGCAAGGACCTCCTCGTCACGAAACGGAGCCTGGAGCGCGAAGCCCCCGCCGGGGCCCCGGCCGATCCGTACGCGGCCCGGCACAAGAAGCACCACTAGCAGCCCTCGGACGACCCGTGACCGGCCCGGATGCGTCCGCGGCCCCGGATCGGAGGCACCACCATGACAGTGCGGTCGGATTCCACGGCGGAGCAGCCCCGGGGTGCCGGGGACGGCTGGTACACGCGCTCGGCCGAGGAGGTCGTGGCGGCGTTCGGCGTCGACCCCGCCGTCGGCCTGTCCGAGGCCCGGGCCTCGGAACTCCTGGCCGCGAACGGCCCCAACGCCCTGCCCGAGGAGGCGCGGACCCCGGCCTGGCGCCGGTTCCTGGCGCAGTACCGCAGCTACATGCAGATCGTCCTCGTGGCCGCCGCGATCGTCTCGCTGGCCATCCGGGAGTGGACCACCGCGATCCTGCTGATCGTGCTGACCCTGCTGAACGCGGTCATCGGCCTGCGTCAGGAGGGCAAGGCCGAGAGCGCCATGAACGCGCTGAAGTCGATGATGAAGGCGACGGCGCGGGTGCGCAGGGACGGCCGTGAGGCCGAGATCCCCGCCGAACGGCTCGTCGACGGCGACGTCGTGCTGATCTCCGCCGGGGACCAGGTGCCCGCGGACGGACGTCTCATCGAGGCCAGCGCGCTGCAGATCGACGAGTCGGCGCTCACCGGCGAGAGCGTTCCCGCCGCGAAGGACACCGGCCCGCTGGCGGGCAGCGGGCTCTCGCCGGGCGACCAGACCAACACGGCGTTCATGAACACCCCCGTCACGCACGGCAGCGGTGTCATGGTCGTCACCGCGACCGGTGCGCGGACCGAACTCGGCAAGATCTCCGGGATGCTGTCGGCCACCGAGAAGGAAGTGCCGCCGCTCACCAAGGAGCTCGACCGGCTGACCCTGTGGATCACGGCGGCCGCGGGCCTCACCATGATCGTGATGTTCGCCCTGGGACGCCAGCGGGACCAGGCCTGGGACGTCCTGTTCGTCAGCGCGGTCTCGCTGGCCATCGCGGCCATCCCGGAGGCCCTGCCGACCGTGACCCAGGCGATCCTGTCCGTCGGGAGCCTGAACCTGGCGCAGCGCAACGCCATCGTCAAGGAACTGCCGTCGGTCGAGACGCTGGCGTTCACGTCGGCGATCAACTCGGACAAGACCGGCACCCTGACGATGAACCAGATGACCGCCGTCGAAGTGCTGAGCCCCACCGCCCGGTACACCGTGTCGGGCACGGGCTACGGGCTCGAGGGGAAGGTCCACCACACCGCCGGGGCCGCCGCGGGGATCGAGGACGCGATCCTGCCGTACGTGGTGGCCAGCGACGCCAAGCTGGTGGGCGGCCGGGTCGTGGGCGACCCCACCGAGGGCGCGCTGCTGGTGCTCGCGCACAAGGCCGGGCTGGACACCGACGCCACCCGCGAGGCCCTCCCCCGGCTCGCCACCCTCCCGTTCGACCCCGAGTACAAGCTGATGGCCACCTTCCACTCGGCCACCGACGCCTCCGGGCGGCAGGTGGTGCGCTGCTTCGTCAAGGGCGCGGCCCCGGCGGTGATGGCGCGGGCGACCACCGCGCTCGCGGCGGGTGAAACGGTCCCGTGGGACGCCGAACTGCTGGGCCGTGCCGAGGCGGCGAGCGAGCGGATGGGCGGCGAGGGGCGCCGGGTGATGGCCGCGGCCGGCCGTGACCTGGACCCGGACGGCTTCGATCCGGACGGCGATCTGCTCGCGTACGTCACCGACCTGCGGGTGACCAGCCTCGTCGGCATGGTCGATCCGCCGCGCGAGGAGGCCAAGGCGGCGGTGGCCGACGCCCAGGCGGCGCACATCCGGGTCCGCCTGGTGACGGGGGACGACGTCACCACCGGCGCGGCGATCGCCCGGCAGATCGGCATTCCCGGTGAGGCCGTTCTCGGCGCCGACTTCGCCGCGATGAGCGAGGAGGAGCAGCTCGCCCGCATCGAGGGGATCGGCGTGGTGGGGCGGGTCGCCCCGGAGCACAAGGTGCTGCTCGCGAACACGCTCAAGAAGAAGGGCGAGGTCGTGGCGATGACCGGGGACGGCGTCAACGACGCGCCGGCCATCAAGGCCGCGGACATCGGCATCGCCATGGGCAGCGGAACGGACGTGGCGAAGAACGCCGGACGCATGATCCTTTCGGACGACAACTTCGCCACCATCGTGTACGCGGTGGAGCAGGGCCGGACGATCTACGACAACCTCACCAAGTACATCCGGTTCGTGCTGCTCCTGCTGGTCACGTTCGTGCTGACGTTCCTGGGTGCGACGGTCTTCAACATCGCCGCCGGTGAGCCGTTCACCCCGCCGCAGGTGCTGTGGATCCACTTCGTCGTCAACGCCTCCTTCGGCTTCGCACTCGGCTTCGACCGGGAGAGCGCCGGGCTCATGCGGCGCCGGCCCCGGCCGCGCGGGGAATCGGTGCTCACCCGGCCCGTGCTCGTCACGGTCGGACTGGGCGGGCTGGCGATCACCGTCCTGCTGCTCACGCTGATCCGGCTCGGCGAGAGCCACTGGGACGGCGTCGGGACCGGCCAGTCGATCGCGTTCACGGCCTTCTCGCTCTGCCTCGTCGTGGCCGCCTTCGAATGCCGCAGCGAGACGGAGTCCGTGCTGACCCCGTCGACGTTCGACAGCAGGCAGATGAACTGGGTCGCCCTGGCCCAGTTCGTGCTCTCCGTGCTGGTGACCCAGATGGACGGGTTCCGCCGCCTCCTCGGGACGACCGAGATCAACGCACGGCAGTTCGGCTGCGCGCTGCTGGCCGCCCTCGCCCTGCTGCTCGTGTGGGAACTGGGCAAGCTCGTGGCCCGCCGGGTGAAGGCCGCCTGAGGAAGGCCCGTCCGTGAACACCCGGCGCGACGGCCACGGGGCCCTCTCCCGCTTCCGGTCGGTCCCCGGGATCCGCGCGGCCGCCTCCTACCGGCGCGCGTGGCTGGTCAAGGACCTGGTCGCGGGAGTCGTCCTGACCACGCTGCTGGTGCCGCAGGGCATGGCGTACGCCGAACTGGCGGGCCTGCCGGCCATCACCGGTTTGTACACGACGGTCCTGTGCCTGCTCGGGTACGCGGTGTTCGGCCCGTCCCGGATCCTGGTGCTCGGCCCGGATTCCTCGCTCGGGCCGATGATCGCCGCCACCGAGCTTCAGCGGGTTGGGGCCAGTGTGGATCACCGCCCGGCCGTCGCGCGGGAGTGG
>NZ_JBHYVA010000031.1:0-27034 GCF_042750055.1 Streptomyces sp. NPDC059456 | reverse complement strand
GGGGGGGGGGGGGTTGGGGGGGGGGGGGGTGTGGGGGGGGGGGGGGTGCGCGCCCCCCCCCCGCGGCGGTGACGAAGAGGTACGAACCGAGCCCGACGGCGAGCGGGAAGACGAACTGCATCGCGGTCGCCCCGTGCAGGGCCTGGTCGGAGGGCACGACGCGGACGGCGACCGCCATCATCCCGGTGTAGTGCATGCTGCTGACGGCCGCGCCCATGACGAGGGAGGCGATGGCGACGGCGACCGGCGCCTTGATGTGGAGCGCCGCCCAGAGCGCGGCGGTGGCCGCGACGACGGCGATGGCGACCGAGAGCCCGACCATCAGCGGGTCGTACGAGACGCTGCCGTGCAGGCGCAGGGCGGCCATGCCGAGGTAGTGCATGCTGGCGACGCCGAGGCCGGTGGTGAGACCGCCGAGGACCAGGGCGCGACCGCGGGCCCGGCCGTAGCCGACGGCGAACACCCCGGCGCCGACGACGAGGACGGCGACCAGGAGGCTGAGGATGGTCAGCGGCACGTCGTAGTGGATCTCGGTGCCGGTGACGTTGAAGCCGAGCATCGCCACGAAGTGCATGGTCCAGATGCCGGTGCCGATGGCGGAGGCCGCGGTGAGGAGCCAGTTGCGTCGGGAGGACCGGGTCGTCGCGGCGAGCGCGCGGACGGTGCAGCGCAGCCCGAGGGCGGCACCGATGGATGCCATCACATATGACAGTACGGGTGTCAGCCAGCCGTAGGCCGCATGGTCGAGGTGTCCCATGGCCCCGGGACGCTAGTCCGGGTGAGGGCACGAACAAGGGGCGCATTTCGAAAGCCGCTGGAACTGCTGGAATATGACAGAGCCGCGTTCGTCTTCGACCGCGCCACACGCCACCTTGCGCGCACCGCGCACATCGCACGCATCCCGCCACGAGTGGTGTGGGGGATCATGTCCACATGAGCGAAGACCACACGCACGTGCAGGAGTTCTTCGGGGCACGCGCCGCCGGCTGGGACCGGAAGTTCCCGGCGGACGGGCCCGCGTTCACGAAGGCCGTGGCCGAATTCGGCCTGCACCCCGGGGACCGCGTCCTCGACGCGGGCTGCGGGACCGGGCGCGCGCTGCCGGCGCTGCGCGCCGCCGTCGGCCCGGCCGGCACGGTGCTCGGCGCGGACCTCACCCCGCAGATGCTGGCCGCCGCGCTGCAGGCGGGGCGGGGCGCCGAGGGCACGCTGCTGCTCGCGGACGTGGCCCGGCTGCCGCTGCGCGACGGAGTGCTCGACGCCGTGTTCGCCGCCGGGCTGATCGCGCACCTGCCCGATCCGGAGGCGAACCTGCGCGAGCTCGCCCGCGTCGTCCGCCCCGGCGGCCGGCTCGCCCTGTTTCACCCCATCGGGCGAGCGGCCCTGGCGGCCCGGCACGGCCGCGAGCTGACCCCGGACGACCTGCGGGCCGAGCACAACCTCGGCCCGCTGCTGACCGGTTCGGGCTGGGACATGACCTCGTACGCCGACGAGGACGACCGCTTCCTCGTGCTCGCGGCGCGTCGGCCCTGAGCCGTACACCCACCTCGTGAAGACGTACGCAGGCACCTCGCCCGGGGTCCGGGGAGGTGCCCCGCATCACGCCGGGGGCTGGGCCTCGGCTCCGGCCGGCCGGCGGGGATGCGGCACGGGGCATCCCCCCGAGCCGGGCACGGGAAACGTGCCGAGCTCGCCCACGTCGTAGCCGTGGGGGTAGCCCTTGATCTCCGGGTTCTGCCGGGCGTAGTGCGGGGCCTTGCGCGGCGGCAGCAGCCGGACGGCGCGGCCGCGCAGCTTCAGGGCGCCCCGGACCAGCCGCTTGACCTGCGGGCCGGGGCTCTCGTAGCGGAAGGCGGACAGCAGCGGCTCGTCGAGGAGCGAGAGGCTCAGGGCGCGCACCGCGGGGGCGAGCGGCGCCGGGTACCAGGAGGCCATCAGGCCGATGGTGGAGTCGGCGACCTTGCGGCCGCCCTCGTCCCAGCCGAAATGAGCCTCCTCGTAGGCGTTCAGGGTCTCCTCGAACTCCTCGTAGGAGCCCGGGATGTCCTTGATGCCCAGGTGTCGGCCCAGTTCCGCGTAGTAGTTCGCGCCGGCACGGCGCTCGTGGTGGGTCATCGGACGCCAGGCGTAGGCGTCCATCCAGCGCACCGGAATCACCACGAACGTGCACAGGACGTAGCGCATGTCCTCGTTGGTGATGTCGTAGGCGCGGTGCATCTGGTTGACGCGGCGGATCGCGGTGCGTGCGGTCTCGCTCTCGAAACCGTGCTCCACGACGGCGTCGAGGAGCAGCGCCGTGTCGTCGTACCGCTTCTGCGGGCGGTCCGTGAACTCGGCCGTCTCGGCCAGCAGGCGGCCGATGCTCGGGACCGCGTAGGTGCGGAAGAGGGCGAGCTCCAGGGCGCGGGTGAAGTCCCAGGGGAACTCGTAGGTGGCGGTGAGCCGGTAGATGGCGAGGAAGTCCTTGTCGGGGTCGAGACGGAGGATCTCCCTCAGCCGGTCGTAACGCTGCACCGGGTGTCCCTTTCTGTGGCGGGTGGCCAACTCTACGTGCAGGTGGCGGGCTTGGAAATCGGCGCCCGCAGGCTCTCGACGCGAGGGTTACCCGCTGGTTAGGGTGCGCCGACGAGAGAGCGACCGGGAGGCCACGTGTCCGACGAGGAAGGGGGCGGTTCGCTCTACGTGCTGACCGCCGTGCTGCTGACCCCCGCCCGGTTCCCGGGCGTCCTGGGCGACGATTTCCCCGAGGCGTGCTCGCTGCTGGGCGTGAAGCCGGCGGCGCAGGGGTACGGGCTGGTGCTCGGCCAGGACGAGGAGGGCGCGCGCTGGACGGTCGTCGTGGACGACGTCTCGCTCGTGGCCATGGCGATCGCCTCCTGGGACTGCGGCATGGAATACGACCTGTCGCCGGACGAGCGGTCGATCGTGGTGTCGCTGGCGGGCTGGCCGCTGGACCTGTCGGTGGCGGCGCCGGGGGTCCCGGAGCCGCACGACCCGGAGCAGGGCGCCGACGGCACCGGGCGGGTGCCGCTGGCACCGCCGTCCGCCGAGGCGTGGGGACCGGTGCAGCGGCGCATGGGCGCGGACCAGATCGCCCGGGAGTGGGCCGACTGGCGGGAGCAGGTCGCGGAGGACGGCGGAGCGGCGGCCGCGGCGCACCCCGGGCTCGCGCGGGCCCTCCAGGAGGTCCTGGCCTACACGCAGAGCCCGCCGCCGCCCGGCCGGGTGCGGTCCTCCTTCGCCGGCGAGGGGGCGCGGACGCTGCGGGCGGACGGTCCCGGGTGGTCGCTGGTGGCCCGGACCGGCGAAGCGGCCTTCGTACTGCTCGACGAGGAGCCGGGCGAGGTCCTCGCGGTCCCCGGCGACGGGGATCCCGATCTGGGTCTGCCGGAGCTCGCGGAGCTGCTCACCGCCCTGGACCGGATCGCCGTACGCCCGGCCTGAACCGAAGGAGACGCTGTGCTGGTGGAATCGGAGCCGGTGGCCGTGGTGGTGGGCGGCCGCACGGAGGTGGCCGACGACGACTGGGGGCGGGAGAGGTCCGTGATCCGGCTCGATGCCGCGCGGTTCGGTCCGGAGGCCCTGTACGGGCTGGCGGAGTTCTCGCACCTGGAGGTCGTCTACCACTTCGACCGGGTCCCGGTGGAGAAGATCGAGACCGGGGCACGGCACCCCCGGGGCAACCCGGACTGGCCGCTGGTCGGCATCTTCGCCCAGCGCGGCAAGAACAGGCCGAACCGCCTGGGTGTCTCCCGGTGCCGGATCCTGGCGGTGGACGGCCTGGACGTGCACGTGGAGGGCCTGGACGCGGTCGACGGCACACCCGTCCTCGACCTGAAGCCGTACATGACGGAATTCGGTCCGCGCGGCGAACCGAGCCAGCCGCAATGGGCGACGACGCTGATGCGCGACTACTACTGAAACCGGCCGCCGCCCTCGGCGCGCCACGGGCCCGCCGAGGGCATGACGGCTCCGCTCGACCGCCCCGGCGGTCAGGGCGCGGTCAGCGGCCCAGCTGCTTCCTGGACAAACCCCGCAGGCGGCGCCGCTGGGAGGAGTCCAGCAGCAGGTAGGCGGCGGCCGGAACCCCGATCAGGACCAGCAGTCCCGCCCAGAAGCCGACCGTCCAGAACAACACGAGGGCTGCCGCGACCCCGGCAACCGCGACCTTGCCGCGCTTGGACATCTGCGGACACCTCCACCTGTCGTCGTCCACTACCCCCTCAACGCCCCGCCCCGCCGGCGCGTTCCCGGTGGCACCCTCGCGGTGGTGTTTCGGAACGCCGTGTGGCCGACGCAGCGCTTGTCGCGGCCCCGGACCGGTACGACGATGGGGGCGCTCCGGGTACGCGGCCCACGGGAGGGTGCATGGACGATCCGCCGGTGGCGCTGCCGGGCGGGGCCGACCCCGCCGAGCGGACGCGCGTGCTGAGGCGGGCGCACACCGCTTTCACCCGGGACGGGCGGTTCGAGCCGGAGGTCCGGCCGGTGATCGCGAAGTCCTGGCGACGGTGCGCCCGGGCCCGGGTCAGCCCGGAGTGCACGCCCCGGGTCGAGCTGGCGGAGGCGGAGCTGCGCTCGTACCGGGCGCAGCACCCCCTGGCCCGGGTGATGCCGGTGTTCCGGGAGCTCGTCGGGGCGTTCGCGACGCACGGGGCCCATCTGCTGGCGGTGTGCGACGCCCGCGGCAGCCTGCTGTGGGTGGAGGGCGAGGCGGCCACGCTGCGGCGGGCGGAGCGGCTGGGCTTCGTACCGGGCGCCCGCTGGGCCGAGACGGCGATGGGCACGAACGCCCCCGGCACGGCCGTCGCCGTCGGGGCGCCGGTCCAGGTGTTCGGGGCCGAGCACTTCAGCCGCCGGGTCCACCCCTGGACGTGTGCGGCGGCTCCGGTGCGCGATCCCCGGACCGGACGGCTGCTCGGTGCGGTGGACATCACCGGCGGGGACGGCCTGGCCCATCCGCACTCCCTCGCCTTCGTGCAGGCGGTGGCCCGGGCCGCGGAGGGCCGGCTGGCGCTGCTGGACCCTTTCCCGCCGCCCGCCGGGGACCGTCTGACAGCCCTCGGCCAGGACGAGGCGCTGCTGGTCCGCGGGGGTGCCCGCCTGCGTCTGGGGCGGCGGCACAGCGAGATCATGGCGCTGCTCGCGCACCATCCGGCGGGGCTGTCGGGAGAGGAACTGGCGATCGCGCTGTACGAGGACGAGTCGGTGTCACCGGTGACGCTGCGCGCCGAAATGTCACGGCTGCGCGGACTGCTGGGGGACCGCGCCCCGCTCTCGCGGCCGTACCGGACGGCGGCGCCGCTGGAGGCCGATTTCACGGTCGTGACCCGGGACCTGGCGGCGGGCGCCGTTTCGGCGGCGCTGCAGCACTACGCCGGTCCGCTGCTCCCCGGCTCGACGGCGCCGGGCATCGTCCGGCTGCGGCGCCGGATCGAGGACCAGGCCCGGGCCGCGGTGATCGCCCGGGCTGACGCGGGACTGCTGAGCGACTGGGTGTGCACGCCGTGGGGCGCGGACGACGCCGCGGTGTGGCGGGCGCTGGCCGCGGCGCTGCCGCCACAGGCGCGTCCGGCCGCGCTGGCCCGCGTACGCGCCCTCGACGGCGAACTCGGCACCGGCGCCGCGCCCGTACCCCGCGCCGAACCGGCGTCCGCCCGGCGGGAGCCGGCGCGGCCGCGCCGTGCAACGTATCCGCAACCTGCCCGCTCCTAGCCTCCTCCCGAGCACCGTCCGACGGCGGGCGGCGCCCGGCAAGGGGAGGACGACCATGGCCCGTTACGCTGCGCCCGGAACCGAGGGCGCGCTGATGTCGTACGCGTCCCGCTACGGCCACTTCATCGGCGGCGAGTACGTCGAACCCGCTCTCGGCCGGTACTTCGCCAACCCCTCCCCCGTCAACGGCCAGACCTTCACCGAGGTGGCGCGCGGCACGGCCGAGGACGTGGAGCGGGCGCTGGACGCGGGGCACGCCGCGGCGCCCGCCTGGGGACGCACCCCGGTCGCCGAGCGGTCGACGATCCTGCTGCGCATCGCGGACCGGATGGAGCAGCACCTGGAGGCCCTGGCGGTCGCGGAGACCTGGGAGAACGGCAAGCCGATCCGGGAGACGCTCGCCGCGGACATGCCGCTGGCCATCGACCAGTTCCGCTACTTCGCGGGTGCGCTGCGCGCCCAGGAGGGCGCACTGAGCCAGCTCGACGACGACACCGTCGCCTACCACTTCCACGAACCGCTGGGCGTGGTCGGGCAGATCATCCCGTGGAACTTCCCGATCCTGATGGCGGTGTGGAAGCTGGCTCCGGCGCTGGCGGCCGGGAACACGGTGGTGCTGAAGCCGGCCGAGCAGACCCCGGCCTCGGTGCACTACTGGCTGAGCCTGGTGGCGGACCTGCTGCCGCCGGGCGTGGTGAACATCGTCAACGGCTTCGGCGAGGAGGCGGGCAAGCCGCTGGCGTCGAGCCCGCGCGTGGCGAAGATCGCGTTCACCGGGGAGACCTCCACCGGCCGGCTGATCATGCAGTACGCGGCGGAGCACCTGAAGCCGGTCACCCTCGAACTCGGCGGCAAGAGCCCGAACCTCTTCTTCGACGACATCTGGACCACCGACGACGACCTGCGCGACAAGGCGCTGGAGGGGTTCGCCATGTTCGCCCTGAACCAGGGCGAGGTGTGTACGAGCCCCTCACGCGCGCTGATCGAGCGCGGCCGGTACGGGGACTTCCTGGACGCGGCCGTGGCCCGCACCGAACTGATCGTGCCGGGACACCCGCTGGACACGGACACGATGATCGGCGCGCAAGCCTCGGAGGAGCAGCTGCGGAAGGTCCTGTCGTACGTGGAGATCGGCCAGAAGGAAGGCGCGAAGATCCTCACGGGCGGCCACCGGATCGACCAGGACGGGGACCTGGCGGGCGGCTTCTACGTAGAGCCGACCATCTTCGAGGGGGACAACCGGATGCGGATCTTCCAGGAGGAGATCTTCGGCCCGGTGGTCTCCGTGACCTCGTTCCAGGACTTCGACGACGCCATCCGCATCGCGAACGACACCGCGTACGGACTGGGCGCCGGCGTCTGGACGCGGGACATCAACACGGCCTACCGCGCGGGCCGCGCCATCCAGGCGGGCCGCGTCTGGACGAACTGCTACCACGCCTACCCGGCACACGCCGCCTTCGGCGGCTACAAGCAGTCGGGCATCGGCCGGGAAACCCACAAGATGATGCTGGAGCACTACCAGCAGACGAAGAACCTGCTCGTGTCCTACTCGCCGAAGAAGCTCGGGTTCTTCTAGAGCTTGCGGGACGGAGCCGCTCAGCCGCGTCTCGCGGGCCAGTCACGGACCACGTTCCCGTGCGGACCGAGGCAGGCGACACCCCTCTGACACTGTGGTGGCAGGGCGTAGCTGGACGGCTCTGCTCTCCAACGCGCGCCGCGGGCGTGGGCACGCCCTTCGTGCCCGTGCCCCACCACTTTCATCACATGGTCCCCATGGCCATCGCGCCGGCGGCCATGTACCCGACCTGGTACGTCAACTCACCCCAGAGCGGAAGGGACCGATTGCCCGGCGGGCTGTCAGTGGCCGCGCACAGCCTGCCGACACGCCCTCGACTCGCGGTGAGCTCCGCCACGTCATGCTCGGTTCGATCTTCAAGCCCGCGGTTTCCCTGGGACCGACCCGGGGCATCCTCATCACCTGTCACGCCTCACCAATGAAGTCGGCGACACGGAAGAGGAAGACGACGAGACTGGGCACGACGAGGAATGGGAGCGCCACGACCGCGCCCGCAACGTCCGCTCCGGACGGCACTCACACCGGCGCCGACTGCACTCGTACCTGGCGCGGGCAACGGAGCAGTAGCCGAGTACCCGTCCCCCGCCCCGTGGGCCGACGCGCTGCAGAGCCGCTGGTGGCAGTCAAGGCACCAGCCCTCCCCCGAACCCGCCACAGCGAGCCGGAACGCGACCCCCTCACCCCATGGGGGCATCCGTCATCGCCACCCACCAGGTGGCCTTCAACCGGAAGGCCGGCACCACCGCGCTGCTCGTTCCCCACCTCGTCGCCGAGCAACTGCTCGCATGCGCCTCCGCCAAGATGCCGGTCCGGCGCCTGGCCCCCGATGGCAGCGCCCCGCCCGCAGGTGTGCTGCTCGAGCGGTGGGGCCACGCCGGCTCTACCCGCTCCTGACCGGCCCGCGGCCCGGCGGGTGCCGGTTCGGCGAGAGCGAGGCTGCTCCGGTCGAGCGGGCGTACTCGGTGGGAGTCTGACCGTAGTGCCTCTTGAAGGCTCGGGTGAAATGGCTGCCGTCCGCGAACTGCCAGTGCGCGGCGAGTTCCGTAATGCTCAGGCGCCCTGACGGTGCGACAAGGGCGAGCCGGGCCTCATGCAGTCGCCGGTGGCGGATGTAGGTGGTCACCTGCTCACCCACCGCGGCGAACGCCCGGTGCAGCGTACGGACGGAAACGTTGAGTTCACGCGCAAGCATCGCCGGAGAGAGATCGGGATCAGTGAGCCGACGGTCCGCGAGGTCCTTGGCTGCCTGGGCGAGCGCGGGAGCCAACCGGGGTTCCGCGTCGTCGAACCGGCCCTTCGCCACCGCCTTGGTCAGTTCGACCAGGGTGCCTTGGGCAGCCTCCACACCGGCCGGGCCGAGGTCGGCCACGGTTGTGTGAATCATGTCCGTAAGGGCCGTCAGCAAGCGCATCTCGGCCGAGTCCGCCGGCCCGGTAATGACCCGGCTCCCGAGCAGGGGCTTGAGCTCGTCTGGGGGCAGGACAAGGAACTTCGCCGTGAGGTGCGCCGACGTCTCGAAGGCCGTCAGGCGCCCCAGGTGCCGGACGAGGAACTGGCCGGCCGACACGGTCCGATCGCCGTAACCGGGTGGGCCGCCGAGAGTCCATGCGCCGCTCCGTACGACGTACATGGCGACCAGATCCTGATCGCCGCCCGGGACGTCCGCGGTCCGGGTTGCCGACGCGGCGTGAAGATCGGCGATCGCCGCGCCGTGCACCTTGGCCACGTTGCCCTTGACCCGGAAGTCACCGATCGTGTCCGGGCTGAAGGCCGGCAGTCGGAAGACATCGTCGCCGACCTGCGTCTCCCACCCGCGCCGGAAGACGTCGAGTCCCCGCGGTGCGGAGCCCGGGACGGTCGAGTCCACCGCGAACACCCCGCGGTTGCCGTCGACTTCCGCTCCAGTGCCGTGCATCCCGCTCCGATCCCCTCGTATTGCCTGCTTCAACACCGCCCTGCGGTGACCGTGTTCCGCAGGACGCCGCCATGACCCATCTGGACACCGTGCCAATCTTCCTACAGACGGCTCGCATGGCAGCGGTCGAGAGACAGAGCTGATGCTCCTGATGCGGCGCGGTGAGCTGGGCGCCTGAGTACGCGCCGCGATGGCCGGTTGGCCCAGTTCGGCAACGCGAGACGCGCACGGGTTGTGGTGGGGATTGCGTCTCGTGGAGCGATGGAGCGATGGAGCGATCACGAGCGACCGAAAGATCACCGGGATGTCGGCCGGCCTGATCCTGAGATCGGCGCCGGCGCGAAACACCGGCTGTCATTCGTCGACCGGCTCCTGGCCACTACGTTCCGACCACGACGCTGCCGACCTGGCAGCGCTTCATCAGCGAGGACCCTCCCGCGTCCGAACTACCGGGAAGTGCCTGGCGCGCAGCTTGCCGCGTGGGGCGATGGCGCGGTCACCTGCAGCTGGCGCGGCTCGGCAGTCAGCGGGCGATCGAGATCGCGAAGGGGGCGAATCCGCTGGAGCGGATCACGTGCGGTACGAACAGGATGGCGGCCTCCGTGGCGCGGGCGGTCTGGATGCCGCCGAGGTCGGCAATCCATTCCTTGTGCCAGCCGAGGTCGACGAGGAGTTCGCGGACGGTCTGCTTGGCCAGCGGGTCCTCGCCGGAGAGGAAGGCGGTCGGCGTCTGGGTGAGCAGGGCCGGTGCGGTCATCACCGGGAAGAGCATGGTGTTGAGCGTCTTGACGACCCGCGTTTCGGGGAGCGCCTCCTGGAGTTGTTCGGCGAGGCTCGATCCGGGGTAAATGAGGTCGGCGGGCAGTCCGTCCGGTCCGTCGACGGTGGCGTTGGAGACGTCGACGAGGATCTTGTCGTGCAGCTCTTCGCGCAGGGCGGCCAGACGTTCCAGGGAGCCGGCGCCCGGGGTCGCGTTGATGACGATCCGGGCCGTCCGGGCGGCATCGGCGGCGGCGCCCGGCGCGCGGTCCGCCACCGTCACCTCGTGTCCTGCCCGGGTGAGGGCTGCGGCCAGGTTGCCGCCGACGCGGCCGTTTCCGAGAACTGCGATCGTGGTCATGGTGATGTCCTTGCGTGGGTGCGGTTGTGGTGTAGGGGGTCAGCGGGAGAGCGTGGCGACGGCCTGGGTGTGAACGCCCGGAGCGGCGGCCAGGAAGCTGTCGCTCTGCGGGGTCCAGGGGCTGCCCTGGGCGTCGGAGATCTGTCCGCCGGCCTCGGTGACGAGCAGCGCGCCGGGCAGCAGGTCCGCGCGGGCGCCGGCGAACTGCCAGAAGGCGTCGATACGGCCGGCGGCCACGTTCACCAGGTGCAGGGTGGCGGGCACGGAGGTGCGGACGACGAGCGCGTCGAAGAGCATCGCGGTGATCGAGGAGCCGACGCGCCGGACGACCTTCTCGTCCTCGTCCGGCCGGGCCTGGCTGGTGGCCACGATGCCCAGACCGAGGTCCGCGGTCCGGGAGACGCGCAGGGGCCGGCCGTCGAGGTGGGCGCCCGCGCCGGCGAGCGCGGTGTAGGTCTCGCCGGTCAACGGCAGGTGGACCACGGTGAAGACCGGCCGGTTCTCACGCACGAGGGTGGCGGTCACCGCCCACTCCGGCAGGGCGTGCAGGTGATTGACGTTGCCTTCGGCGGGGTCCACCACCCACCATTCGCCCGGCGGCAGCGCCCCGCCGTCCAGTTCGTCCTCCACCCAGCCCGCGTCCGGGCGCAGGGCCGTGAGGCGGGGGCGCAGGATGTCGAGTGCCGTTTCGTCGTTGGCGGCGAGCGCGCCCATCAGCTCTTCGCGGCTCTCGTAGCGGACTACGTCGCCGAAGCGCTCGCGCAGCGCGGCACCGGCGGCGCGCACGGCGATCGCGGTCTGGTCGAGCAGGTCGGCGTCGGAGGCGGTGACGTCGGGGGTCTGAAGCGTTTCGGACATGGTGGTGCTCCTGTCTGAGGAGGGGTGATGAGGCCGGTCGGGGCCGAACTGCGCGTTGCTTCCCGCGCTTTCGTCTCGAAGGTACATAGCCCCACCGTTGACTTCAAATGCATGTGAAGAACGGCAAGGATTACTTGCATGCAATTGGATGTGAATCTGCCCGCCCCGCTCGACGCGCTGTCGGAGGAGGGCAGTACAGCCGCGGCGGACGCGCGCCCGCACGTCACCGGCGCCACGATGAGGCGCAGTCCGGGCCGCATTTCGGCGGACGACGGGGGGATGAAGCGCGTTGTGGGAGTGCCGTGGGCGCGGATGAAGGCTCAGTCGAGCAGTTCGGCAGCCCGTTCGGCGATCGCGTAGACGGTCGCGTTGGTGTTGGCCGAGGGGATGGACGGCATCACCGAGGCATCGGCGACCCGCAGTCCGGCGATCCCGTGTACGCGCAGGTTTGCAGGGTCGACGACGGCATCGGCGTCGGTTCCCATGCGGCAGGTGCCGGTGAAGTGGAAGTAGGGGCCGGTGGCCTTGCGGAGGAACTCCTCGACGGATTCACCGCTCACCCCTGAGCCCGGCACCGCTTCCTGCTTGCGCCAGTCGGCCAACGCGTCGGCCTCCCCGATGCGGCGTGCCACTTCCAGGCCCTTGCGCATGACCTCCAGGTCACGCTCGTCGCTCAGGTAGCCGGGGTCGACGACGGGAGCGCTGGCGGGATGGGCGTCCGCCAGGCGCACGGTGCCGCTGCTGTGCGGAGCCATCGCGGAGAAGGCGATGGAGTAGCCGCCCGCCGGCGGCCGGCCCCATGCCGACGGCAGCGGTGCGGCGACGATGTAGACCTGGAGGTCCGGCCGGGCCGCGGCGGGGTCGCTGTACAGCAGGCCCATCATTTCGGCCGGCGGGTTGGCAGGAACGAACGGTACGGGCCGGCTGGCCTCGTACACCACTGCCGCCATCGGATGGTCCTGCAGATGGGATCCCACTCCCGGCAGGTCGGCGACGACGCCGATGCCGTGTTCGCCGAGGTGTCGTGCCGGGCCGATCCCTGACAGCATCAGGAGGTGCGCGGAACCGATGGCCCCCGCCGCCAAGATGACCTCCGCGCTCTCGACCGACAGGCGGGCGCCACCCACGGTGTACTCGACGCCGGTGCAGCGGCGCGCGGTGATGCGCAGCCGCCGCACGGTCGCGTCCGTGACGACCTCCAGGTTCGGCCGGTCGAGGAACGGACGGATGTAGGCGTCGGCCGCGCTCTGGCGGGCGCCGCCGGGCAGATTCATGTCACTCCACCCGAACCCGGTCTCCAGCCCGCCGCCGATGTCATCGGCGCGCGTGAACTTAGCCTGCACCGCGGCGTCGACGCCCGCCGTGGCCAGGGGATGGGGTTCCGGAACCGGGGCGACCACGACCGGCCCGTCCGTACCCCGCACGGAGGCATCACGACTGCGAGTGCTCTCGCTACGGCGGAAATAGGGCAGCAGATCGTCGAAACCCCAGCCCGGAGCGCCGAGTCCGGCCCATTCGTCGTAGCCGGAGCGGTGCCCCCGCAGGTGGTAGAGGCCGTTGATGCTCGACGATCCGCCGAGCGCCTTGCCGCGCAGCACGTCAGCGGCCCTGCCCGTACCGGCCTGCACGGTCGAGGCGCCCAGCCAGAGGGACGACGGATCGAACCCCAGGAACCCCCAAGGAGACGCCATCGCCTCGGTCGCGTTCCGGTCTCCCGCCTCCAGCAACAACACGCGCACGCCTGGGCGTTCCGAAAGCCGGGAGGCAATCACGCACCCCGCTGTCCCCGCTCCCACAACGACATAGTCATAAGGACTCTGGCCCATCATGTCTCCGCTTCCCACGGCAGCACTGTCCGACCACCGGGTTTCAGGAAAAGAGCTCCTCGACGATCAAAGAGCTGATTGCTTGCACGTACAAAGGGGGCCGAAGAGTGGGGATGGCTCTCTTCAGGTCGGCCCCGTGCCTCGCTCGGCCGCCTCCGAGCTCGGCTCGCAGAAGGCGTGGAACCAGCTGATCAGCAGCGAGCGGGCTCCAGTGGAGCAGGGCTGTCCGGAGACAGGCTGCGCGCGCTGCTGGTGCTGACGGACACCGGGGTGGCACGGTGGCAAATGATCGCCTTGATCCGTCGGGCCTGGGTGCGCCCGGTCCGGCCATTGGCGATCATCCTGCCGGGGATGCCGATGTCGGCGCCGGTACCTGCGATGACGGCCACGCAGCTGGACTTCTCTTGTTTCACGCGTTTCTTGTCCTTGGTGTGTACCCGTCCTTGAACGGCCCGGGTTCCCCTTCTGCCGTCGAATCTTAGGAACACCGGCACGGCACGTACTTGAACCTCCGCGACGCTCGTTCGGAACCTCAGCGCCATGCGAGTGGCGAGACAGCCAGCGCGCCGACCGTCTGCACGGAAGGAGCAGACGCGGAGTCACTGAGCGCCTGGTTCACGGTCGTGCGCCCCAGGTGCGCCCGTGCCGCGAGCTGGGCCTGGTTCACCCCTCGGACGGCCCGCCCCTCCTTTAGCCGGGACCGTAACTCCGCGAGGGCTGCCGCCTGGTCCTGCACTCGGCCGTCACCTACTCCGCAGCTGGGGATGCTGTTTGACGTTGTTCATCTTCGACCAGTCGGCATCACCAGCATTCACGGCCGTCCTGCTCTTGGCCGCAGCCCTCACTGCAGCCGTGGCTTCGCTGACGGAGTGACGGCTCGTGCACCGCGGGTCCTGGACGAAGCCGTTGTGGGGTTCATGCGGGCGGGCTTCTTCCATAGAGGGTCCACCGCTTCGTCCGAGGAAACCAGGACGCCCAGGATGACCGCTCACGGGAAGTCGTCACCAGTGCGAGCATGGCCGGATGCGGCACCAGGCGGCCGAGATCCGGACCATTCCCGGACCGGCCCTCTTCAAAGCGTCCCACCAACTGCCGTTTGCACTGGTCGGCATGGGTGCAACTGCTGTACCAGCAGCAGACGAGGAATCTCATCGTCTCCTACTCGCCGAAGAAGCTCGCTTCTTCCAGGAGCCCGAAGGACGGCGCCTGACCTGGGCTCTTGCCCGTCAGGCGCCGTTGGCGCGACCCGCTCGACGTCCATCGCGATTCAGGGTTCACGGATGCCGTCGCAGGCGATCGGCAGGTGCCGGGGACCGCGGAGCACCGCGTTCTGGCGGTACGGGGGCGGGTCCTCCAGCAGCCGCGGATTCTCCAGCCGCCGGGCCAGTTCGCTCAGCGCCAGCTGGGCCTCCAAGCGGGCCAGGGGGGCGCCGAAGCAGCTGTGGATGCCACTGCCGAGGCCGAGGTGCTGGATGTCCCCGCGGTCGGGGTCGAAGCGGTCCGGGTTCTCGAACCGCTTCGGGTCACGGTTGCCGGACGCCAGGATCAGCGAAACCGTGGCGCCTTTGGGGATGTTCACCCCGCCCACCTCGATGTCGGCGAGCGTGCTGCGCCGGGGCAGCATCTGCACGGGCGGTTCGTACCGCAGCAGTTCCTCGACGATCCGCACGGACAGCCCCGGGGACTCGCGCAGCCGCCGGAGGACGTCCGGGTGGCGCAGGAGGGTCAGCATGCCGTTCGTGATCAGATTGACCGTGGTCTCGTGGCCCGCGATCAGCAGCAGCGCCGCAGTGCTGACGATCTCCAGTGTGCTCATGGACCCGTCCGGCCCCTCGTTGACGGCCGCCAGCTGGGAGAGCATGTCCCCGCTGGGGTTCTTGCGGCGCTCCTCGATCAACCCCGCCAGGTACATGCCGAGTTCGATCTGCGCTTCGGACGCGCCCTTGTGCCGATCGGCGGGGTCGGCGTCCGGATCGGGGTCCAGGCTCGCGGCGATGGTGTCGGCCCAGCCGTGGAAGCGGGACTCGTCCTCGTGCGGCACGCCGAGCAGCCGGCAGATCACCGTCACCGGGAAGGGGTAGGAGAACTGGTCGACCAGGTCGATCCGTTCCGGCGAGTCCGAGCCGGCGATGCCGTCGATGAGGCCGGTGACGATGCCGTCGAGCTCACCGCGCATGTCGTGGACCCTGCGCGGTGAGTGCGGGGGCCCGAAGGGCCGGTTCGTGATGCGGCGCAGGCGGTCGTGGTCCGGCGGATCGAGCTTGAGGAAGACCGGAGGCAGGGCCGATTCGTCTCCTTCGTCCTGCGCCAACGGATCGCTCGACGGCAGTGTCAGGTTGCGGGGGTCGGAGCTGATGCGCGGGTCGTGCAGCAGGCCGATTATCTCTCGGTAAGTGCTCACGACGTAGGGTCCGTCCGCGTCGTGCAACACCGGGGTCCTGCGCAGTTCCTCGTACAGCGGGTACGGATCGGCACGGCTGGCGTAGTCGATGATCTGCCGGAGCATGGCTTTGCCCATGGCGTGTCCTCGTGCGGCTCGCGGGATCGGGACGTGGAAGAGGGCGCGGGCCGGCGCCGTGCAGGGCGCGGACCCCGGGCGTGAGCCGCTTCGGACTCCCGTCGGCTTCCGCCGTTGGCGCACTGCTCGTCGCACGACTCCGGGCCAGGCTCTTCCCAGCATGCACGGAGGCCCCCGCAACCGCCTGCCGGGCGGCAGAGCCGCAGGTCACGCTCCTGCCGCGCGCCTTCGGAAGGGCGCGAGTCCGGCGACGCGGCGGCCGCCCCGGGCGGCGGGGCCGTTCGCTCGATCGGGTGATCCCAACAACCAGGGGCGATCTCGGTCCCCGGTCCAGGAGAACGTTTCCTCGACGGGCGGTCAGCAGGCGGAGAGGGCGTGGTGCGGGGTGGACACGGTTCGGGAGTCGGCCCGCGAGGGACGGGTCGTGGTCTGGGAGGAGTCCGCCCGTGACGGCGCACAGGCAAAGACCCTCATGGCGGCGGGGTTCCGGGTGCGGCTGGCCCGCGAGACGGGGAGGATCTTCGGCGCCGACGGCCCCCGGCACGTCGTGTTCGCCGCCGGTTTCCCGGCGGTGTGCGCCGAGGAGTTCGAGGCCGTGCGGCAGGTCGCGGTGGAGGCCGAGGGCGCGGTGGGCGTGGCCGCGGTGTGCCGTGGAGTGGACCGCGACGTGGAGCAGGCCGTCGCCTCCGTGCGCGGCAGCCGGCACGCACGTGTGATGGTGGTGGTTCCCGCTTCGGACGCGATGGCGCGGGTGATGGTCCACCGCCCTGCCGCCCAGGCCCTCGAAGCCGCTGTCGACCTGGTCAAACGGGCCCGCGACCGGGACGATTCCGTCGCCGTGGACATCTGCCTGGCAGACGCCTCCCGCGCCGACACCGCACTCATGGCCCATCACGCCCAGGCCGTCACCGAAGCCGGTGCCGGGCTGGTCGTCCTGGCCGACACCGTCGGCTCCCAGCTCCCCCGCGCCTGCCACGACATGTTCACCCGGGTCCGGGCGGCTTGCGGCCCGGAGGTGGTGCTCGCGTCCCACCTCCACAACGACCTCGGGCTCGGCCTGGCCAACACCCTTCAGGCGCTGGCGGCCGGTGTGCGGGTGGTCTCCGGCTCCTGGCTCGGCATCGCCGAGCGGTCCGGCATGGTCGCCACCGAGCAGCTGCTCTTCCTCCTCGCCCGGCACGGTGAGGAACTGCTCGGAGCGGACGCGGAACCGTGGTGGACCGCCCCCGATCTGACCCGGCTGCCCGGCATCGCACGCGGGGTGGCGGAAGCGACGGGCGCGCCCCTGGGCGTCACCACCCCGATCGTCGGCACGGGTGTCGGCTCCATCTCCACCGGCACGCCCTTCGTCCATCCCGGGCTGTTCCAGCCCTTCGACCCCCACCAGGTGCTGGGCATCGAACCGCAGGTGGTCCTCACCCAGCTGGCCAGCGCACGCGTCGTCACCGCCGTTGCCGCCCGCCTCGGCCACACCCTCGATCCTGACCGGACCCGCGCCGCCATGGACTGGGCCAAGTCCCGCGCCTACCGCACGGGTCAGTCCCTCACCGACGACGCCTCCTTCGCCACCTACCTGGAGGGCCTCACCCGGACCACCGCCGGGAGCGCTCCGTGAACACCACCGACCCCACCCCGACCCGCACACCGGTCACCCTGGCCCAGGCCCGCCGCGCCCTCCGACGTGGCACGGCGGTGGTGCTCCCCAACCCCGCGCCCCTCACCCACGTCGTCGCCGCGACCACCGCGACCGCCGTGAACCGGGCCAAACACCGGCCCGCCGACCAGCCCGTCGCCCTGTGGGCCCACCACCACGACACCCTCGGCACCCTCACCGGCCTGTGGGACCTCTCCCCCCAGACCTGCACGACGGCACTCCACCTGCTGGCCGAGGAACACCTCACCGTCCTCCTGCCGGTGCGCACCCACGCCACGCTCCCCTCCTGGCTGGGGCCGGCGGTGAAGGACGGATGGATGCTGCTGTTCGGCGCCCGCTGGCAGCCCCTGCACCCCCTGCTGGACGGCCATCCGGTGCTGTACGTCAGCAGCGCCAACCTCACCGGCCGCCCACCCGCCGCGGACACCGGCGATGCCCTGGCCATGTTCCCGCCCACCGTGCCCGTCCTGCACCTGACCGACCCCGGACACCCTCGCCCGCAGGTCCGCCGGGCAACCACCACCGTCCGCGTGACCCCTGACGGTCAGCTCCTCCTCCACCGCCACGGTGCCCAGGACCACGCCCACGGCCGGGCGGACGACTACCTGCGCCACCTGCACACTCGCTACACCGCCTTGATCTGACGCGTCCGAAGCCCGCCGCTCCGGTTCCGTGTCCGGCGCTGCCGTGTCGTCATGGGCCTTCGGCCGGCCGGTCCTCGGGCTCCGTACCGTGGCCGTCCGCCGCGAGGCGCTCTCGTATCCGTTCCGCCATCGGGTTTCCGAGCGCCTCGAGGAGGGCGAGCGCCTCGGCCAGGGGCTCCCGGGCGGCAGCCGGACGGCCGACGGCCGTGAACTCTTCGGCGAGCCGGTCGAGCGAGCGGGCCAGTCCGAGCAGGTCGCCGACGCGCCGCCGTACGTCGACGGCCTGCTCGTACCAGCCGATCGCCTCGCCGTGCCGCCCGGCCGTCCGGCAGACGTCGCCCAGTCCGTGCAGGGACTTGGCCTCGGTCGGCAGATCGGCCGTAGCCCGCGCGCCGGCCAGGGCCCGCTCGTACTCCTCGTACGCTTCGGCGGTCCGGCCCAGGGCACGGTTCAACGCCCCCATCTCGGTCCGCGTGATCGACTCCCCGCGCCGGTCGCCGTTGCTCCGGTGGATCGCCAGCGCCTCCCGCTGGCGCTCCAGCGCTTCCGCGTTGCGTCCCATGAGGCGCAGCGTCCAGGCGATGTTGTAGATGCTGTTCGCCTGCCAATGGCTGTCCCCGATGGCCTGGCTGATCGTCAACGCCTCGGTGAAGTGACCCATGGCGTCCTCGTGGAGGCCCATGTCCGACTCCGCCCCGGCCACACAGATGAGGCTCCAGGTCTCGGCCCACCGGTCCTGCAGCCGGCGGGCGGCCCGCACCGCGGTGTCCGACAGGGTGCGCCGGTGGGTGTCGTGCCGGCGCAGGCGCAGGAAGTACACCAGCGCCACCGGCAGCTTCCAGGCCACGTCGTCCAGACCGAGCTCCACCGCCTGGTCCACCGCGGGGACCAGGCTCGGCAGTTCGGAGTCGCACCACGCGAGGGCCGCCTCGGGCCCCGGGAAGGGTGCGGCTTCGCCCTCCGCCCGGTGTTCGAGGGGTACGTGCCGGCGCTGGGGAACCAGGACCCGGTCGGCGGCGTCCGCCATCCGCAGGAAGTACGACAACTCACGGCGTGACGCCTGGGCCCGCGCCTCAGGTGTCTCCTCCGCCGCGACCCGCTCGCGGGCGTAGTCCCGCAGCAGGTCGTGGTAGGCGTACCGTCCCGGTCCCGCCATCTCCAGCATGTTGACCGCCACGAGCCCGCGCAGGACCCGCACGGTCTCCGGCTCGGGCAGGCCGATGAGCGCGGCGGCCGTCGGAACGGAGAAGTCCGGCCCGGCGTGCAGCGCGAGCAGCCGGAACGCCCTGGCGCCGGCGGGGGCAAGTTGCTGATAGGACCACGAGAACACCGTGCGCACTCCACTCTGCTCGTCCGATGTCGACAGCGATTCCAGCCGGTCGCCGTCAGCGTCCAGCGCCTCGATCAGTTCGCCCAGGCTGGTGCCGGAGCCCGCTTGCTGGGCGGCGATCCGGACCGTGAGCGGGAGGCGGCCACAGCGCCGCACCAGCCGGGTCATGCCCTCCCTGTCTTCGTCGCCCGACAGCCGGCGGAACAGTTCCACCGCGTGGGGCGTGTCCAGCGGTCTGAGCGGAACGGGCGCCGCGCCGTCCACGGCGGTCAGGCTGCCGAGCCGGCTCCTGCTCGTGACGATCGTGAAGCAACCGGGCGCGGACGGAAGGAGCGGTCTGACCTGGTCCGCACTGCCCGCGTTGTCCGCGACCAGCAGCACCTGCTTCCCGTCGAGCAGGGAGCGGAACAGCGCGGACATCGTGTCGAGGGAACCCGGCACCTGATCCGCCGGTGTGCCCAGGGCCGAGAGGAACCCGTGCAGGACCTCCTCGGGCTCCACGGGCGCGAGCCGGTCGTAGCCCCTGAGGTTCGTGTAGAGCTGGCCGTCCGGGTACCGGTCCCTCTCCCGGTGTCCCCAGTGGACGGCGAGGGCGCTCTTGCCCACCCCCGCCGGCCCGGAGATCATGGCGACCCCGTTCGCCGTCGTGGCGACCGCGCTCAGGCCGGCCAGGCCCTCCGACCGGTCGATGAAACAGGTTGCGGCTCGGGGCAGTTGCCTCGGCACCGACGGGAACGGCGCGGGGTGGACGCCCCCGCCGCCGTGCACGCCGCCGTAGACGACCCCGGCCTGCACGACGTGGGTGGCGCGGCCTTCGTACTGGTTGTTCCCCCTGGCTGCGTTCACGCGGACGATCCCGCCCTTCGTGCCGTGGACGCGCGGCGGGGTACCGCCGGTGTCCGGACCGGGTCTGCGAGCAGGCGGTCGATCGCGGTCCGCAGACCGGCGATGAACCGCGCCCCGGCCGGGGCCGCTCCGGCCTCGGCGGCGAGCGCGTCCACGACGGCGTCGGCCCACGTCAGACGGCGGTGGAGGGCCGCCGCGGCCTGCGCCTGACGCAATCCGTCCCGGGTGCGGGACCTCTCGCCCGGGGTCGCGCGGCCCGACGTCTCACGCGGGGACGGGCCGATGGCGCGGGCACGCAGGAGTTCCGCCAGGGCGACCTGGGCGTACACATCGTGGAGCGCCCGGTCCGCCGGTACGGGGGCGGTCCGCCACGGCACGGGGAGCCGGGCGGGCCGGGCGGCGTCGAAGAAGACGTACGCCTCCATCAACGCGTCGAGTTTGGTCCGCTGGAACTCCCGGAGCAGCGCGGCGGCCACGTCGGCCGGTTCCGCGGGCAGCGCGAGGCCGACGGCGCCGAACGGCGCCTGCCGCAGGACGCCGGGTGAGTGCCCGTCCCCCGGTACCGGCCGCAGCGGGACCACCGCCCGCAGGGTCGCCCGCAGCGGCGCGGCATATCCCGGCAGCAGCCGGGTCAGCTCGCGCCCGGCGCGGCTGAGCGCGACCTGCCAGGCCGTCCACTGGCGCGGGGAGAGCCGGCCGAGGGCAACGGGGTGGCGTCGGCCGACGTCGGCGACGGGGCCGGCCCGGTACGGGTCGAGGTCGTCCAGGGCCACGGGCAGCCAGGGTGTGCTCAGCTGCCTGATGCCGATCCAGCGGTGGGGCGCTCGGCCCGGCCCCCCGACGGTCACCTCGGCGGTGGCTCCCGCGTGTTCCACCGCCACCGCGCCCAGGCCCGGCAGGTGGGCGAGCCCGTCCCGTACGGGGAGGGGAAGCCGCACCGTGGCGCCGGTGCGCCAGGCGGCGGCTGCCGCGATGCAGGCGATGTGCGCCCGGTCATGCGGTCCGTCCCCGTCCTGCCGCTGCGATCCGTGCCCGGCGCCGCCGGCTGCGGCCCCGCGGCGTGCGTGCTCCCTCGCCCACGTCCGGACGAACGGGTGGCCGAGGACTTCCGCGGTTTCGGCCGGATGGCTGCTGTCCAGCTCGATGAGGAGTTGTCGCCCGTGGGCGGCTGCCACCGCCAGGCCGCGGGGGCCGTCGTCCTGCGCGTCCGTCCCCGCGACGAGGGCCCTCGTCAGCGAAAGCTGCATCTCCGCGAGGGCTTGGGTGCCCTGGACCGTCCCCGCTCCGGCGGCGAAGGCGTCGAAGGCGCCTTCCGGCAGCCGATGGACGGGAGGCAGGGCGGGACCGGTGTCGCACGGGGCCGCGATTCCCCCCGTCCGGGCTGCCGGGATCTGCGACGCCAGCTGCTTCAGATCGGCGCAGTACACGGAGGGGTTGTCGAATCCGTTGCCGGGCTTGAAGCGGTGGGCGTAGAGGCCGCCCCCGCAGACGCGGACGACGGGGCAGGCGAGACAGGTGGCGCACAGGTCCGCGTATCCCTCGTTGCGGGCGGCGACCCCGGGATGGCCGGCGAAGTGGTCCACGCTGTGCGTGAAGACGGTCATGCCGGTCGCCGGGGCGCCGTCGTAGGCCGTCTTCAGGGAGTCCGCCTGCTCCCATGATCCGTCGGTGTCCACGACCGCGAGGGCCACGGGCCCCAGCCCCACGGCCTCGCTGCCGCTCGCACCGCCCCAGGCCGCCGTCGCGAGGGCGTCGAACAGGCGGACCGGAACCGGCCGGCCGTCGGCGATCCAGCGTGTGTGGATGCGGCCCAGCCAGGCGGCGTAGGGCGCGGTCGTCCCGCTCGGCCGGGGCGGCGGATGTGCCCAGGTGGCGTGCGGCAACAGGAAGTCGAGGCGGGGCGGAACCTGTTCCAGCAGGGCCTCGTACACGGCGATCGGGTCGTTCTCGACGTCCACGGTGCACAGGATGCCGCCGTACAGGTGGCGGAACTCCCTGCGGCGCAGCAGGGCCAGGCCGCGCAGCACCGCGGGATGGCTGCTGCGGCCGTTCGCGTACCGGCGGTGCCGGTCGTTCGCGGCCCGGTCGCCGTCGAGGGAGACGCCCACCTGCACGCCGGATGCAGCGAACAATTCGAGGAACGACGCGTCGAGCGTGACTCCGTTGGTCTGGACGTGCAGGCCGAGCTGGACGACCTCGTCGAGGACGGTGCGGAGCGTGCGGATCAGCTCGCGCAAGCGCGCGACGCCGAGAAGGAGCGGTTCACCTCCGTGCAGGGTGATGCGCACCGTGGGTATCCCATGGCGTTCCACGTGTTCCGCGATGCGCTTCGCGACCTGTTCCGCGACGGCCGGAGTCATGGTCCGGGGTTTCGTCCGCCAGCTCTGGTCCGGGTGCTCGTACACGTAGCAGTGGTCGCAGGAGAGGTCGCAGGCGCCGTGGACCTTCAGGACGTACTGGTCGATGGAGGGAGGCACTCGTCCCCGCCGATTTCGGAGTTGAAAGACGCCATCCGCGCGGGAAGCTGCGGGGCGACGACGCGGGTGCGGAGTTCCGTGATCGTGCCGGTGCGATCCGTGCAGAGGATCGTCAGCGAGACGTTCCTGAGATCGGGAAACGGACGCGCGAGAGGTTCGGTTTCGCTCATGGTCACCTTTTCCACTGCGGCTGGAGATGATGGCCGTGCGGGAGGGCTCGGAATGCGAAGGAATGGCGCAGTGACGGGGGAGCTGCTCGCCGGTGCGTGAGCAGCCGGGGAAGCGAGCGAGTCGTCCCCGGCCTTCTCAGGCTAGCAGCGGGGCGCCCTGCTGTCCCTCGTCTCTCGCATCCCTTCCCCGCAGTGCTCCCGTACACTCGGCCTCGTGCGCGAGCGAAGTGATCGTGTGTCACAGGTGGTACTGCGCCCGGTTGTTGCGGCCGACGAGCCGAGATTCCTGGAACTGACCTGTGCCGGAGTGGACTTCCACCGGCCGTGGGTCGAACTGCCGCGCACCCCGAAGGCTTTCGCGTCCTATCTGGCCCGGTCCGATCAGGTGACGGCCGCTTGCATGGTGCTGGCCCACAGGACCGGGGGCGACCTCGTGGGAACGATCAACATCAACGGCATCGTGCGCGGCCCCTACCAACGGGGAATTCTCGGCTATGCCGTGTTCCTCCCCCATGCCGGCCGCGGATACATGTCGGCCGGCGTGGCGCTGGCCGTGCACCATGCCTTCGACGTCTTGAAGCTGAACCGGCTCGAAGCCGATGTCCAGCCGGACAACACGGCCTCACTCGAACTGGTCCGGCGGCTCGGTTTCCGGAGGGAAGGCCTCTCACCGGGTTTCATCAGCATCGCCGGTGTGTGGCGTGACCACGAGCGCTGGGCCATCACCGCGGACATGCCCCTGCCGCCCGTACACGGGGAGTAGGGCCCGGGGCGAGCGCGGGGCGGCGGGCCCAGGACCTCGGTGCGCGTGGTCACTCCATCGTCAGGCCGCCATGGATCTCGCGCGTCTGCACGACGTTCTTCGCCTGCCCGTGAAAGGAGTTGGCGACGCCGCCGGACGCCGCCTGGTTCCAGAGCGTCTCGCACTCCTGGCGGAACGACGGGTCACGCGTGAACTCCTGATCCAGCGCGGTCGCGATCTCCGCCTCCGCGTGCGGTACGACCGCGTGGCCTGCGAGGCGCTCCCGGACACGCCGCCACAGCGTGGGCAGGGCCGCCCCGGTGGACTCGCCCACCCCCGTTGCGACCCCGGCCGCGAGGGCCCCGGCTATGGCAAGGGACAAGGGATCCATCGACGACCTCCACTCGGCGGGCCTGCTCCGTCCATGATGGAGGCACGGCCGCGGCCGCACCATAGGCCCGGAACGCGGGGGCGGTGGCTGCCGTCCGGCCGAGTGCGCCGCACGGGTGGGCGGTCAGTTCTCCAGGGTGCGCAGGCCGTTGACGAGGAGGCGCAGGCCGAATTCGAAGTGGGCGTCGAAGTCGCCGCCGGCGATCACGGGCGCCGCCGCGGCCAGGTGGGGGAACGCGGATTCGGTGACCGCCAGGCGCAGGCGTTCGGGGTCGGCCGGAGCCTCGCCGCCGAGGGCGGCCTGCTCTTCGAGGGTGTGGCCGAGCGTGAAGCTCACGACGGCCAGCATCGCCCGCGCCGCGTCACTCTCGCCGAAGCCCGCCTCCCGCAGTGCGCCGATCAGGGCCTCGGCGACGCCGAGGGTGTTCGCGCCCGTCGAGTGGGTGCCGGCGAAGACGCGGGCACCGTCGCGGTGGCGGAGCAGCGCCGCGCGCAGGGCCCGGGCCAGGCCGCTCAGTTCTTCGGCCCAGCCTCCCTGGTCCGCTCCCCCGGGCGTCCTCGTTTCGCGGTCCGCCAGCATGCGTTCGGCCATGGCCGTCAGCAGGTCCTGCTTGGTCGCGAAGTACCGGTACAGGGCCCCCGCCTGCACCCCCATGGCCTCGGCCAGCCGGCGCATGGTCAGCGCGTCCAGGCCGGCCTCGTTCAGCAGGTCGAGTGCGGTGGCGACGGTGCGGTCGGGGTCCAGCTTCGGGGGGCGCCCCCGGGCCGTCGTCCGTGTCGGCGGCCCGGCGGGGCTTGACGGGGAACTCATGGCCCACATTATAGTGAACGCCGTTCACGTGAACGCTGTTCACTAAATGGAGGAGGTGAGGCCGGTGAACCCGGACGTGATCGTCGTGGGAGCCGGGCCGACCGGGCTGATGCTCGCCGGTGAGCTGGCCCTGGCCGGCGTACGGACCCGGATCGTGGAGCGCCGCCGCGAGCCGCGGCACCAGTCGCGCGCGCTGACCCTGCACCCCCGCAGCGTGGAGGTGCTCGACCAGCGGGGCGTCGCCGGCCGTTTCGTCGCCGCGGGCCGGACCGTGCCCGGCTGGCACTTCGCCGCCCTGGACACGCGGCTCGACTTCTCCGCCCTGGACTCCCGGCACGGCTACACGCTGTTCCTCGCGCAGGCCCGGACCGAGGCGCTGCTGGAAGAGCGGGCCCGAGAGCTGGGCGTGGAGATCCTGCGCGGCCACGAAACCGCCGAGGTGCGCCAGGGCCCCGACGCCGTCGAGGTGGACGTCCACACCGCGGGCGGCCGCCGGACCATGCGGTCCCGGTACGTGGTGGGGTGCGACGGCGGGCGCAGTGCGGTGCGCACGGCGGCCGGTATCGGCTTCCCGGGGTCCGGTGAGACGGTGACCGGGATGCTCGGGGACTTCGGTGTGGCCACCGCCGACCCCGGCACGCTGGAGCGGGCTCGGGCGCGCGGCGTCCTGGCCGTCGGCCTGGAGGGCGGGCTGACGCGCTTCGTGCTGCTCTCCCCGGCGCGGATGAGGGTGCCGTCGTCGGAGCCGGTCTCGGTCGAGGAGTTCCGCAGCGCGCTCCAGGACGCCTGTGGCAGCGACTGCGGCATCGGCGAGCCCCGGTGGCTGTCGCGGTTCGGCAACGCCACCCGGCTCGCGGAGGCGTACCGCGCCGGGCGGGTTCTGCTGGCGGGCGATGCGGCGCACATCCACTTCCCCGCGGCCGGCCAGGGGCTCAACACCGGCCTCCAGGACGCGATGAACCTCGGCTGGAAGCTGGCCGCCGAGATCAACGGCTGGGCGCCGCCGGGGCTGCTGGACACGTACCACGCGGAGCGACACCCGGTGGGGCGGTCGGTCACCGAGAACACCGAGGTCCAGACCCTGCTGGCGGAACTCGCCCTCGTGGAGCGGTACGAACGCCCCGCCCGGGCCCTGCGCAAGCTGATCGACGACCTCCTGGGCCTGGAGCAGGTCAACCGCCGCCTCGCCGGCGCCGTATCGGCGATCGACACCGCCTACCCCTCGGAGGGCGACCCGCTCACCGGCCGGCGCATGCCCGATGTCGCGCTGGTCGCCGGTGGTTCCGGTGCCACCGGGGCGGGCAGGGTCTACGAACTCCTCCACGAGGGGCGCTTCGTCCTGCTCGGCCTCGACGGCTCCGCGGCGGCGCCCGAGGCCGGGGGGTGGGCGGCCCGGGTCACCTCGGTGGGCGTCGCGCGGCACGACGCCCACCCCGCGCTCGACGGGGTCGCGGAGGTCCTGGTCCGGCCCGACGGTCACGTCGCCTGGGCGACCCGGACCGCCGACGGACGAGCCCGCCGGGCGGAGCGCATCCGGGCCCTGACCGGCTGGGCGGGCAGTCCGTCGGGAAGGGGACGGTGACGGACGGCCACGCCGGGCCGGCGGCCTTCCGTCAGGGTTCGAAGCGGTATCCCATGCCCGGTTCGGTGATCAGGTACCGGGGGTGGGAGGGGTCGGCTTCCAGTTTGCGGCGCAACTGGGCCATGTAGACCCGGAGGTAGTTGGTGTGTTCCGCGTACGTGGGCCCCCAGACCTCCAGCAGCAGTGTGCGCTGCGGGACGAGGTGGCCGGGGCGGGCGATCAGCAGCTCCAGGAGGTGCCACTCGGTGGGGGTGAGGCGGACGGTGCGGTCTCCCCGGACGACCTTCCTGGCAGCCAGGTCCACGGAGAAGTCGTCCGTGGTGATGCCCGTGGTCCCGGTGCGGGAAGCGGGGTCCTCCTGCCGTCGGGTCGCGGCGCGCAGGCGGGCCAGCAGCTCGTCCATGCTGAACGGTTTCGTCACGTAGTCGTCCGCGCCGGCGTCCAACGCACGGACCTTCTCCTCGGACGTGTGGCGCGCGGACAGGACCAGGATGGGCACCCGGCTCCAGCCCCGGACCCCTCTGATCACCTCGACGCCGTCCATGTCCGGCAGGCCGAGGTCCAGGAGGATGACGTCCGGTTTGCGGCAGGCGGCGAGCCGCAGGGCGGTGTGGCCCTCTCCGGCCTCGTCCACCTCGAACTTCCGCGCCTGAAGGTTGATCTTCAAGGCACGTACGAGCTGGCGGTCGTCCTCCACCACGAGCACCCGGGTCATGGGGTGTACAGCCTTTCTCCGATGCGGGCGGACGGGGAACCGATGGACGCCCCCCATGGTGGCCCCCCCCGGACACCCCCACCGGGGCCACCACCACAACCGCTTGGTGGGCACCCCGCGGGCGGGGTGTTGAGCCCAAAAG
>NZ_JBHYVA010000030.1:10490-27097 GCF_042750055.1 Streptomyces sp. NPDC059456 | reverse complement strand
GCCCTGTACCGGCGGGAGTAGCCGGGGCCCCGCCGGCGCCCCGCGCCCGCGCGCCCCGGCACCCCGGCCGCCGCGCCCCGGCACCCGCCGCCGTTGCCGGGGCTCCGCCCCGGCCCCCGCGCCTCGAAAGCCGGCTGGGTGGGGGGCCGTCCCCAGGATCCGTACGTGTCGTGACCGTTCCGAGCATCGGAGATGCCTCCCATGACAGCAGCCGCGTCCCCACCCGAGGTGCTCCGTGCGCCCCTCGTCGTCGAGTTCCCCTTCACCCGCTCCCTCGGGCCCGTCCAGAGCGCCTTCCTCACCGGGCTGCGCGAGCGCGTCGTCCTCGGTGTCCGGACCACCGACGGGAAGGTGATGGTCCCGCCCGTCGAGTACGACCCCGTCACCGCCGACGAGATCCGCGAGCTCGTCGAGGTCGCCGCCGCCGGGACCGTCACCACCTGGGCGTGGAACGGCGACCCGCGCCCCCACCAGCCCCTCGGCACGCCGTTCGCCTGGGTCCTCGTCCGGCTCGACGGCGCGGACACCGCGATCCTGCACGCCCTCGACGCCCCCGGGCCCGAAGCCGTCCGCACCGGGATGCGGGTCCGCGTGCGATGGGCCGCCGAGCGCTCCGGCGCCATCACCGACATCGCCTGCTTCGAACCCGATGGACCCGACGGACCCGACGGCACGACCACGCCCGAGCGGCAGGCGAGTCCGCACGACGGGCGGTTCGACGACGCCGTCACCGGCATCGTCGCCGAGGCCCGCCTCGACTACACCTACAGCCCGGGCCGCGCCCAGAGCGCGTACATCAACGCCCTCGCCGAACGGCGGACGGTCGGCGAGCGCTGCCCCTCCTGCCACAAGGTGTACGTCCCGCCGCGCGGCGCCTGCCCCACCTGCGGGGTAGCCACCACCGAGCAGGTGGAGGTCGGGCCGGCCGGCACCGTCACCACGTTCTGCATCGTCAACATCAAGGCGAAGAACCTGGACATCGAAGTCCCCTACGTCTACGCCCACATCGCCCTCGACGGAGCCGACCTCGCGCTCCACGCCCGGATCGGCGGCATCCCGTACGACCAGGTCCGCATGGGACTGCGCGTCGAGCCCGTGTGGACCGAGGGCGGCCGCCACCCCGACCACTACCGCCCCACCGGCGAGCCGGACGCAGACTACGACGCGTACAAGGAGCTCATCTGATGCCCAGGACGAGCAGGCACGCACGCGACGTGGCCGTCGTCGCCTTCGCGCAGAGCGACCACCGGCGCCGCAGCGACGAGCTCAGCGAAGTCGAGATGGTCATGCCGGTCCTGCACCGGGTGCTGGACCAGACCGGTCTGAAGGCCGGAGAGATCGGCTTCACCTGCTCCGGATCCAGCGACTACCTCGCCGGCCGGGCCTTCTCCTTCACGATGACCCTCGACGGGGTCGGCGCCTGGCCGCCGATCTCCGAGTCCCACGTCGAGATGGACGGCGCCTGGGCCCTGTACGAGGCCTGGGTCAAGATCCAGACCGGCGAGGCCGACACCGCGCTCGTCTACGCGTACGGGAAGTCCTCCCCGGGATCCGTACGGGACGTCCTGACCCGCCAGCTCGACCCCTACTACCTGGCCCCCCTGTGGCCCGACTCGGTGGCACTGGCAGCCCTCCAGGCGCAGGCGCTGATCGACGCGGGCGAGACCGACGAGGAGGCCCTCGCCGCCGTCGGCGCCCGCAGCCGCGCGGCCGCCGCCCGGGCCAACCCGCACGCCCAGCTCGCCGGCGCCGTCCCGCAGGGCGACTACCAGGTCCGGCCGCTGCGCACGGGAGACTGCCCGCCGATCGGCGACGGCGTGGCCGCCGTCGTCCTCGCCGCGGGCGACACCGCCCGCAGGCTGACCGCGCGCCCCGCCTGGATCACCGGCATCGACCACCGGATCGAGGCCCACGGCCTCGGTCTGCGCGACCTCACCGACTCCCCGTCCACCCGGATCGCCGCCGAGCGGGCCGGATTGTTCGAAGCCCCGGTGGACACCGCGGAGCTGCACGCGCCGTTCTCCTCCCAGGAGGTGGTCCTGCGCAAGGCGCTGGGCCTCGGCGCGGACGTCGTCGTCAACCCGTCCGGCGGGGCGCTCGCCGCCAACCCCGTCATGGCCGCGGGCCTGATCCGCATCGGCGAGGCCGCCGCCCGCATCCACCGCGGCGAGTCCGACCGGGCCGTCGCCCACGCCACCTCCGGCCCCTGCCTCCAGCAGAACCTGGTCGCCGTCCTGGAAGGGGACCGAGCATGAGCACCTCCCGCACGCCGGGTGCCCCGGGTACCACGGGTGCCCGGGGCAAGGAGCCCGTGGCCGTCGTCGGCATCGGCCAGACCAAGCACGTGGCCGCCCGCCACGACGTCTCCATCGCCGGACTCGTCCGCGAGGCCGCGGTGCGCGCCCTCGCCGACGCCGAGCTGACCTGGGCGGACATCGACGCGGTCGTCATCGGCAAGGCCCCCGACTTCTTCGAGGGCGTGATGATGCCGGAGCTGTACCTGGCGGACGCCCTCGGCGCGGTCGGCAAGCCCATGCTCCGCGTCCACACGGCCGGATCCGTCGGAGGGTCCACCGCCCTGGTCGCCGCCAACCTGGTGGCCGCCCGGGTGCACCGGACCGTGCTGACCCTCGCCTTCGAGAAGCAGTCCGAGTCGAACGCCATGTGGGGCCTCTCGCTGCCCGTGCCCTTCCAGCAGCCGCTGCTGGCGGGCGCCGGCGGGTTCTTCGCCCCGCACGTGCGCGCGTACATGCGGCGCACCGGCGCGCCCGACACGGTCGGCTCGCTCGTCGCGTACAAGGACCGCCGCAACGCGCTGAAGAACCCGTACGCGCACCTGCACGAGCACGACATCACCCTGGAGAAGGTCCAGGCCTCGCCGATGCTGTGGGACCCGGTCCGGTACTCCGAGACGTGCCCCTCCTCGGACGGGGCCTGCGCGATGATCCTCACCGACCGGGCGGGCGCGGCCCGTTCGCCCCGGCCGCCGGCCTGGGTGCACGGCGGGGCCATGCGCAGCGAGCCGACCCTCTTCGCGGGCAAGGACTTCGTCTCCCCGCAGGCGGGCAAGGACTGCGCCGCCGACGTCTACCGGCAGGCCGGGATCACCGACCCGCGGCGGGAGATCGACGCGGTGGAGATGTACGTCCCGTTCTCCTGGTACGAGCCGATGTGGCTGGAGAACCTGGGGTTCGCCGAGGAGGGCGAGGGCTGGAAGCTCACCGAGGCCGGGGTCACCGAACTCGACGGGGACCTGCCGGTCAATCCGTCGGGCGGGGTGCTGTCCACCAACCCGATCGGCGCCTCCGGCATGATCCGCTTCGCGGAGGCCGCGCTCCAGGTGCGGGGGCTGGCCGGCGAGCACCAGGTCCCGGGAGCCCGCCGGGCCATGGGCCACGCGTACGGCGGCGGCGCCCAGTTCTTCGCGATGTGGCTGGTGGGGGCCGAGGAGCCGGCCTCCTGAACGCGGCGGCTCCCGCGGGCGGCGGAGCGCCATGGTGACGGACCGGCCGCGGGTGACTCACCGTGGCCTGTGCGGCACCCGCTGCGATGGTTACTCTGGCCCCCGGACGACGTACCGGCAGCACCGGGAGGAGCACGCACGTGGCCGAGAGCATGATTTCGCAGCCCCTGGCCGGCTGGGACAAGCCGGACCTCGATCTCAGCGAGGCGGACTGGCAGTCGAGCAGCCGGGGGGCGGGCGACGTCCAGATCGCCTTCGTGGAGGGGTTCATCGCGATGCGCAACAGTGAACGCCCCGAGAGCCCGTCGCTGATCTTCGCGCCGGACGAGTGGCGCAAGTTCGTGATGGGCGCGCGGGGCGGGGAGTTCGACCTCACCTAGCCGGTCCCGGACGGACGGACGGAAGGGCCGGGCATCCGTGGGATGGACGGCCCTTCCGCCCGCCCGCGCCCGGCGTGGCCGTCCGGTGCCCTTCGTCAGGTCCCCGTCGTCGGGTGCCCGTCGTGTCCGGTGCGCGCCGTCAGGTCCCCGTCGCGTCCGGTGCCCGGGCCCAGGTGCCCCAGCAGGACGCGCGGCCATGCCGCAGCCAGTACGAGCAGCCAGGCCAGCTGTACGGCGGCGGCCTCGTGGGCCAGGGCTCCGGCGAGGAGCACCACGGCCAGCGAAGGCGCCACGAGGAGCGCCGTGGTGCGGATACCGCGGGCCGAGGCGAGCGCAGCCACCCCGGCGATGGCCAGGTACACCGCGAGGCTTGCGCACAGCAGCCACCGCACCGGCTCCGGGACCGGGTGCTCCGCGTACTCCACCGCATCGCCGAGCGCGGCCGCCAGGGCCGCGACCGAACCCGCGACGAAGCAGTGCAGCGGCAGCACCAGCCGTACGGGAAGGGCGCCCCACGCCAGCAGCGGCACACCGTCCGCGCCGTGGCGCAGCGCCAGCGACCAGAGGAGGAGCAGCAGGAGGAACGCGGCGACGCCGACCCCGTAGAGCGCCGCGTCCCACTCCACCTCCGAAGCGGAGGCCACCACCTGGGCGATCGCCTCGCCCAGCACGATCAGCAGGAACAGGCCCAGCCGCTCCCCGAGGTGCGGCGCGTCCATCGGCGCGGCCACGAGCCCCGACGCCGTGCGCCGCCGGCGCGCCTCCAGGCGCTTGCCCGAGACCGCGAACATGACCGCCAGGTCGATGGCCAGCCCCAGCGCCCACAGCGCGTACCGGGCCGTCCCGTCGAACCACATCGACACGATCCACGGCGTCAGCCCCATCCCCAGCTGCGTGATCGGCAGGTCCGGCACGTACTCCCCGCGCCGCTCCCACGCCTTGCCGGCCAGGGAGCGCACCAGGATGTAGGCCAGCGCGAACGCCCCCGCACGGTCCTCCCGCACGCCGTGGACCGAGGCCGCCATGACCGCCATGCCGAACATCCCCGCCAGCACCGTCCACGTCCGGGCCTCGTCCCCGCTGACGTTCCCGTACACCGTGAACAGCATCCAGCCAGTCCAGAACGCCAGGAACATCACCGCGTACAGCGCGACGTCGTTCCAGCCGGGACTGCCGTGCAGCAGGTGTGCCAGCTGGGCGACGCCCGCCACCGCCGTCAGGTCGAAGAACAGCTCCAGCCAGGAGGCGTGCCGCTCACCCTCCTTGGAATCGGTCATATCGGGATGATAGGCATCCGTGGGCGCGTGTGGCGGTCGGTAAGGGACCGATCACAAAAATTCCGGTCCTTCCTGGCCACAGGCCTTCCCTCGCGCGTGCGCGGGCGTAATCTGAGGGCCCGAACAGGCCTGGGGGGTACCAGCCATGACGGAACGCCGGACCCGTAGACGGCGCGAATTGTTCGAACGCGAGGCCGAACTCGCCGCGGTGGACGAAGCCCTGGAGCAGCTCACCGCCCGCGACGGCGGCGCGCTGCTGGCCTTCTCCGGACCCGCCGGGCTCGGCAAGACCACCCTCCTCGCCGAAGTGCGCCGCCGCGCCATCGCCCGCTCCTGCACCCTGCTGGCCGCCCGCGGCGGCGAACAGGAGCAGAGCCAGCCCTTCCACGTCGCCCGCCAGCTCATCCAGCCGCACCTCGCCGGCACCTCCGAGGACGAGCTGCGCGCCGCCCTCGGGAGCTGGTACTCCATCGTCGGCCCGGCCCTCGGGCTCTGCGCCCCCGAGCAGGGCGCCCCGCCCGACCTCCAGGGCCTGCGCGACGGACTCGACTGGGTCCTGACCCACCTCGTCGTCACACGCGCCCCCGTCGCCCTCGTCCTCGACGACGCCCACTGGGCCGACCCCGAATCCCTCTCCTGGCTGGCCGCCTTCGCCCCCCGCACCGAACACCTTCCGCTGCTCCTCGTCGTCGCGTACCGCCCCGAGGAACTGCCCGCGCACGCCGACGCCTTCCGTACGCTGCCCGGCCGCGCGGGACACCGCCCGCTGGGCCTCGCACCGCTCACCGAGGCCGCCGTCTCCACCCTCGTCCGCACCGCCGTCGGCGACCACGCCGACGACGCGTTCTGCCGGGAGGCCTGGGCCGTCACCACCGGCAACCCCTTCGAAGCGGTCGAGCTCACCGCCAAGGTCCGCGACAAGGGCCTGGCCCCCGTCGAGGCGAGCGCCCCGCTCCTCGCCGACCTCGCCGCCGCCCAGCGCGGCGACGGCCTCGTCGCCCGCTTCGAACGCCTCGGTCCCTCCACCGTCCGCTTCGGCTGGGCCTGCGCCGTCCTGGGCACCGCCATCCCGCAGGAGCTCGCCGCCCGCGTGGCCGGCCTCGGCGCCGAGGAGGCCGCCGACGCCACCGGGCGGCTGCGGGAGGCCCGCATCCTGTCCGCGCCCGGCGAAGAGGACGGCACCGGGCTGGAGTTCGTCCACCCCCTGATCGCCACCGTCCTCTACCGGGCCATCCCCGACGCCCTGCGCGTCGCCCTCCACGGACAGGCCGCCGTGGCCGTCGTCGACGCCGGACTCGGGGCCTCCGCCGCCGCCCGCCACCTGCTGGAGACCCACCCCGAGAACGACCCCTGGGTGGTACGGACCCTGCGCGAGGCCGCCGCCGAGAACCTGCGGGCCGGCGCCCCCGACGCCGCCCGCCGCCAGCTCGCACGCGCCCTGCGCGAACCCCCCGACTTCGGTGAACGCGCCGCCCTGCTGTACGAACTCGGCTGCGCCTCCCTGCTCACCGAACCCGCCAACACCGTGAACCACCTGAGGGCCGCCCTCGCCGAACCCTTCGACGACCCCGCGCTGCGCCAGGGCATCGTCATCCGGCTCGCCCAGGTCCTCGCCCACAGCGACCGCCTCGCCGAGGCCTCGGACTCGCTGGCGCGGGAGATCCCGTACACCCGGGACGTCCGGGCCCGGCTGCGCCTGCAGTCCGAACAGTTCATGTGGGACGCGTTCAACGCCGTCGAGCCCGACTCCCCGGCGCGCTCGCGCCGGCTGGCCCGGCTCGCCGACCGGCTGACCGGCCGCGACCTCACCGAGCGGTACGTCATCGGGCTGCGCGCCTGGGACGCCTGCCTGCGCGGGGAGCCGGTCGCCACCGCCCTGCACCACGCCGTACGCGCCCTGGGCACGGAGTTCAGCTGGGCGTACGAGGACCGGGGCTTCGAGGTGCCGGTGCTCGCCGCCATGGTCCACATGTACGCGGACCGGCCCGGCCGCGCGGAGGAGCTGTTCGAGGCGGGCACCGCCGAGTTCGAGCGGCAGGGCTGGCGCGGGGCCCACCTGTCGTTCGCGTACAGCCTGCGCGCGTACATCCGCTACCGGCGCGGGCTGCTCGCGGACGCCGAGGAGCTCGCCCGGGCCGGGCTGCGGCTCGCCGAACGCGTCGGGCGCGGCACGCCCGTCCACTGGTACAGCATCGCGATCCTCGCCACGACCCTGCTCGCCCGCGGACGCGTGGACGAGGCCTGGGAGCTGGCGCGGGAGCACGCCTTCGGGGAGTCCTTCCCGGCGGCGGTGGTCTTCCCCGACTCCCAGACCGTGTACGCCGAACTGCTGCTGGCCCGCGGCCAGACGAAGGCGGCGGCGGCCGAACTGGAGGCCGTGGACCGCAGGCTGAGCCCGCGCGGCATCCAGAACCCGTCCTGGTGCCCGTGGCAGCTGCACCTGGCCCGGGCCCTGGCCGCCGACGACCCCGAGCGGGCCCGCGACCTGGCCGAAGGCGCGGTCCGCCGGGCCCGCGCCTTCGGCGCCCCCTCGGGCATCGGCCAGGCGCTGCGGGTCGCCGCGGAGGTCGCACCCCCGGGAGAGCGTCCGGCGCTGCTGACCGAAGCGGTGTCCCTGCTGTCCGAGTCGCCCGCGGGGTACGAGCTGGCGCTCGCCCTCGCCGCACTGGGCACCGAGCTGCGCGACCCGGCCCTGCTGACCCGGGCGGCGGTGACCGCCCGCGAGTGCGGTGCCGACGGCCTGGAGCGCAGCGCGGTCGCCGCCGTGCTCGCGCTCGGCGGCGCACTGCCGGGCGCGGCGGCGCCCGAGGACGCCCTCACGGAGGAAGAGGCCGGGCTGGCGCGCCGGGCCGCCGACGGCGACCCGGCGGTGTCCGGCCCGGGCCTGTCGGCGGTCTGCCGCAAGCTCGGCACGGACCGCACCGGTCTGCGCGAGGCGCTGGAGGTGTTCGCCCGCAGCTCGAGGTGATACGGCCGGTGCGCGCACGGGCAGGGTCAACCCCATGGACCACTCGACGAGGCTCTCCCACTTCCGCCACGAGACGTCGGCCTTCGAGAAGGCCGCCCGGCGTGCGATCGACGACGCGGGCGACAGCCCGGTTCCGCTGGTGCCGCCGTGCCCCGGGTGGTCGGTCGCCGACCTGGTCGGGCACCTGGGCTCGGTGCACCGGTTCGTGGCCCGCATCCTGCGCGAGCGCCTCGCGCAGGCCCCCGACCACACCGATCCCACGATCTTCGAGATCCCGCGGGACCCGGCGGTACGGGCGGCCTGGCCGAAGCCGGAGGGCGAACCGAACCGGGGGCCGGTGCCGCCGGCGCTGACGGAGTGGTTCGCGCAGGGCGCGCGGCAGCTGGCAGCCCTCTTCGGGCAGCTCGGGCCGGACGTGCCGGTGTGGACGTGGTCGGTGGACTCCGCGGACCACACGAGCGGCTTCTGGCTGCGCATGCAGACCATCGAGCTGGCCGTGCACCGGTGGGACGCCCAGTCCGCGACCGGGGCGCCGGAGCCGGTCGACGCGGCGATCGCGGCGGACGCGGTCCCGCAGACCTTCGAGACGATGGCCCCGTTCCGGCGGGCCGCCGCCGGGGCCCCGGCCGGGGCGGGGGAGCGGTTCCGCTTCCGGCGGACGGACGGTCCCGGGTCCTGGACCGTCACGTTCTCCGGGGACCGGGTCCTGGTGGAGCACGGGGCCACCGGCGCGGTGGACGTGGAGGCCGCGGGCACGGCGTCGGACCTGATGCTGTTCCTCTGGCGGCGGATCCCCGCGTCCGCGCTGCGGGTCACGGGCGACGCGGAGCTGCTGCCGCACTACTTCACCCTGGTCCCCCCGGTGTGACCGCCGTCCGGTCCGGCCGCCCTGCCCCGGCGCCCGGCCCCGCCGCCCGGTCCGGACCGCCTCGCACGGCGGTTCGGCCGAGGGGGCGGGTGTGGTGGGGCCCGGGGCCGGAAAACACGGGCGGGCACGTACCATGGCGGCATGTCCTTCCTCCGCCGCAACCGCGCCGCCACCCCCGCCGGCCCGGACTTCGACGTCCTGGCCATGGACCCGGGGGACTGGCCGGGCAATCTCGGGGCCGGGCTGCTGCCCGCGCCCGACGGCAGCTGCCAGGGCGTCTTTCTCCGCTACGACCTGTTCGGCGGACGCGGCCCCGCGATGATCATCGGCAACCTCCCCGAGGGCTCCCCGGCCCGCGAGCTCGCCGACGGCCAGGTCCCCTTCGAGGTGGCCCAGCTCCTCGACGCCCTCGAGAACGAGGAGGACGTCGAGGTCACCGGCATCGAGGACTGCCCCGTCATGCAGGGCGACAACCTCCTGATCGTCCGGAAGGTCAAGCTCTCCGAGGGCCGGATCAGCTGCGTGCAGTTCGACCGCAGCGACAACGTGCTGGTCACCATCGCCAGCTGGGACCGGCCCATCACCGACGACCTGTACGCGCTCCTGAAGCCGCTCCCCGCGGAGCTCTTCCAGCAGGGCTGAGCCCACCCCTTCCAGACGTCACGCGTCCGCGATGTCGTTCGCCGCCACGTAGCCGAACGTCATCGCGGGACCGATGGTCGACCCCGCCCCCGCGTAGCTGTGGCCCATCACCGCCGCGCTCGCGTTGCCCGCCGCCCACAGGCCCCGGATCACCGACCCGTCCGGCCGCAGGGCGCGGGCCCGGGCGTCCGTGACGATCCCGCCCTTCGTGCCCAGGTCACCCGGCACGATCTTGAAGGCGTGGAACGGCGGAGCCCAGACGGGTGCCAGACATGAGTTCGGCTGCACCCCCGGGTCCGTGTAGTAGTGGTCGTACGCCGTGTCGCCCCGGTGGAAGTCGGCGTCCGTCCCGTTCCACGCCTGGGCGTTGAACCGGTTGAGGGTGGCGCGCAGGGCCGCCGCCGGCACCCCGATCTGCCCGGCCAGCGCGTCCCAGGTCCACGCCTTCTTCGCCGCCCCCGCCTCGTACCAGGCGTCCGGGAAGAGGATCGTCGGCAGGACGTCCTTGAACAGGTACTTGTTGCGGTAGTTCTGGTCCACGATCAGCCACGCCGGGATGTGCGAGCCGGCCGCCCCGCGGTCCTTCTCGTACATCACGTGCACCACGTCGCTGTACGGGGCCGCCTCGTTGACGAAGCGGGCGCCGTTGCCGTTGACGATCAGGCCGCCGGGCAGGGTCCGCTCCGCCAGGCAGAAGTACGGCTCGCCCGGCAGCGGGATCGACGGCCCCCACCAGGCGTCCTCCATCAGCGCCAGCGCCGCCCCGGCCCGCTGCCCCGCCCGGATCCCGTCGCCGGTGTTCTCCTTGGCGCCCACCGACCACTGGGTGCCGATCGGCTGCTGCTGGTACTGCGCCCGCATCTCGGCGTTGTGCTCGAACCCGCCCGAGCCGACCACCACGCCCTTGCGGGCCCGTACGACACCCCGTACGCCCTCCTTCTCCACCACCACCCCGGTGACGGCGCCGCCCTCCTGCACCAGGTCGACCAGCGGGCTGTTCAGCCACACCGGCACGCCCGCCCGCATCAGCCCGGCCCGCAGACCGGCCGCCAGCGCCTGTCCCATCGTGAGCGGCTTCTGCCCGTACAGCGCGGCCTTGGTGCCGCGCGCCAGGCACTCCGTGGACACCGCCAGGCCCTTGGCGTTCACGGCGGCCAGGTTCAGCCACTTGTAGTCCTGGCTGAACACCACCATCCCGGCCGGCACCGCCATGTACGCCGGGTTCAGCCGCGCCAGTTCGGCGCCGAGGATGTTCCCGTCGATCTGGTCGGGCTCGATGGACCGGCCGTTCGGCATCCCGCCCGGCAGGTTCGGGTAGTAGTCGCTGTACCCGTCCATGTACCGGAACCGCAGCGGGCTGTTGGCCATCACGAAGTCCAGCATCCGCGGACCGTTGGCGAGGAAGGCCGCCTGCCGGTCCGCCGGGGAGCCGTCGCCGACCACCGCCGCCAGGTACGCCGCCGCCTTCTGCGGGGTGTCCGGCACCCCCGCCGCCAGGATCACCGAGTTGTTCGGCAGCCAGATCCCGGCCCCGGAGCGCGCCGCCGAACCGCCGAACGTCGGCGCCTTCTCGACGACCAGGACGCTCAGGCCCCGCTTGGCGGCGGTGAGCGCGGCCGTCATCCCGGACGCCCCGGACCCGACCACCACGACGTCGTACTCGCCGAGCGGAAGCCCCGCGCCGGACCCGTCGGCCCGGGCGCCGGCCGGTGGCAGCACGGCCGCGGCGAGCACCCCCGCTCCGGCTCCGGCGAGGACCGTACGGCGGGAAGGAGAAGCGGGACATGCGGACTCGGCACGTGCGGACATGGGCGGGCTCCAGCGGAGTGGGGACGGCGGGGACGGCGGCTCCAGCGATTCTGATGCCAAGTCAGAAAAGGTGTTCGGGGGATCATGTGATGTCAAGACATGCGCAGGGGTGGCGAGACGGCCCCGAATGCACGAAATCCCGTGGTACGCACATCAAGTGCGTACGGCACGGGATTTTCGTACGGGGTACGGTCCGCCGGATCAGCGGGTTCCGACCGCCGCGCGCACCGCCCTGCGGGCCATGCCGCAGTCGTCGTGCAGCCGGCGCAGCAGCAGCCGCTGCTCCTCGCCGGAGGACAGCGCACCCGCCGGCAGGGGCTGGCTCGGGGCGGTCGCCAGCATGGAGCGCTGGACCGCCGTCTCACACATCCGGATCTCCCTGGTCAGCACCAGCATCAGGTTGACCAGGAAGGCGTCCCGCGACGCCGGACCCGCCGACTGGGCGAGCCGGCTGATCTGGCTGCGGGCGGCCGGCGCGTCGCCCAGGACCGTCCACAGCGTGGCCAGGTCGTACCCGGGCAGGTACCAGCCCGCGTGCTCCCAGTCGAGCAGCACCGGCCCCGCGGGGGACAGCAGAAGGTTCGACAGCAGGGCGTCCCCGTGGTTGAACTGGCGCTGCACGCCCGCCAGTTTGAGCCCGCACAGCAGCTTCTGCAGATCACCCAGATCCCGGTCGGTGAGCAGTCCCAGCTCGTGGTACCGCGCCACCCGCTGCGCGTAGTTCAGCGGGTCCCCGAACAGATCGGTCGGCGGACGCCACTGGTTCACCCGGCACACCGCCCCCAGCGCGGCCCGTACGTCGGCCCGCGGCGGGGCCTCCACGGGGTGCCGCTGCAATGCCGCGACCCGGCCCGCCATCCGTTCGACCACCAGCGTGCAGTTCTCGGGGTCCGCGGCGACCAGCCGCGGCACCCGGACCGGCGGGCGGTGCCGGACGAACGCCCGGTACGCCGCTATTTCGTGCCGGTACCGCTCGCGCCATTCCGGCGAGTGGTCCAGTAAAACCTTCGCGACGGCGGTCATCCGTCCCGTCGTCCCGACCAGGAGGACCGATCGGCCGCTGCGCCGCAGCACCTGCACGGGTGCGAACTCCGGGCAGATCCGCTGCACCGAGGCGAGCGCGGTGCGCAGCTGCGCGCCCTGCGGCCCCGAGAGGTCGATTCTGCCGCTGAGCGGCTGCGATCCGGCCCCCGGCATCCGCCGCGCCCGTACGGCGCCCTGCGCCGGGGTCGCCTGGCGGCCGGGGTCGAGGTAGGGGCCGCCGCCCGCCTGGAGCGTGCGGTGCGGCCGGACCGGGGCGGACACGGAGGACGTTGCTGCGTACATGGCGTTACGGATCCCTTCGTGCGCCGACGAGTTGCGTACGCCACCCCGCCGGTCCCGTACTTCACCCTGGGGAGTTCCGCCCGGAGACCGGGTCGGGGAGGCGCATTCCTACCTGACACCCGGCCGTGGGTGGCGGACCACGAAGCGTGCCCTGGCGAAGCCTGGCGAATATGCGCGGGGCCTCTGACGGCGGGCTACTGTCAATTCAGCCGAGAACCTGGGGGCTTGACGTGAGCAAAGGACCAAACACCCGCCTGAACGACTTGTTCGGCCTGGCCGGCTGGTCGAAGGGTGAGCTGGCGAGGATGGTCAACCGGCAGGCGGCGGCCATGGGCCACCACCAGCTGGCCACCGACACCTCGCGGGTGCGGCGCTGGATCGACATGGGGGAGACCCCGCGCGAACCGGTGCCCACCGTACTGGCAGCCCTGTTCACCGAGCGGCTCGGTCGTGTCGTGACCATCGAGGACCTCGGGTTCGTACGGCAGCGGCGCACCACGAAACGGCAGCCGGACGGGGCGAAGGAGAACCCCGACGGAATGCCCTGGGCGCCCGAACGCACAGCCGCGGTCCTCACCGAATTCACGGGAATGGACCTCATGCTCAACCGACGCGGTCTGATGGGCGCGGGTGTCGCGCTCACCGCAGGCTCCGCCCTCACCCACGCCATGAACGACTGGCTCCACACCGACCCCGCCCCCGCCAAGACCCCGCAGGCCTTCGGAGACTCCTACCAGGCCGACCCGATCGGCTACGACCGCTACGAGGCGGCCCCGATCGGCTCCCAGGAGATCGAGGCGCTGGAGCGCTCGGTGGAGGTCTTCCGCGCCTGGGACGCCTCCCGAGGGGGCGGACTCCAGCGCAAGGCCGTGGTCGGCCAGCTCAACGAGGTGGGCGGCATGCTCGCCTACCACCACCCCGACCACCTCCAGCGGCGGCTGTGGGGGGTGGCGGCCAACCTGGCGGTGCTCGCCGGCTGGATGTCCCACGACGTGGGGCTCGAACCCACCGCGCAGAAGTACTTCGTCATCGCCGCGCACGCGGCCCGCGAAGGCGGGGACCGGCCGCGGGCCGGAGAGGCGCTGTCCCGGGCCGCCCGCCAGATGGTCCACCTGGGCAAGCCGCACGAGGCCCTGGACCTGATGAAGCTGGCGAAGTCCGGCTCCGGCGAGCAGACCCTGCCCCGCACCCGCGCCATGCTGCACACCATCGAGGCCTGGGCGCAGGCGGCGATGGGCAAGGGCCAGGCCATGCGCCGCACCCTCGGCGAGGCCGAGGACCTGTTCGTCTCGGACCGCGGTGACGTCCCCCCGCCCTCGTGGATGCAGAACTTCGACGAGGCGGACCTGCACGGCATGCAGGCCCTGGCCTTCCGCACCCTCGCCGAACACGACCCCTCGGTCGCGCCGATCGCCCAGCGGCACGCCCGGGAGGCGCTGCGGCTGCGGTCCGGCGGCCACCAGCGCTCGCAGATCTTCGACTACATCTCCATGGCGTCGGCCTGCTTCATCGCCGACGACCCGGAGCAGGCCGACCGCTACGCCCGGCTCGCGCTGGTCTCGATGAACGAGACCTCCTCGCACCGGACCTGGGACCGGCTGCGTGAGATGTACCGGCTGACCGGCCAGTACGCCGGGTACGCACGGATCGAGGACCTGCGCGCGGAGATCGAACTGGCCCTGCCCAACAGCCCGTCGCAGCGCAGCGTCTAGGCCGTGCGCAGGCCCCCCGAGCCGGCACCCGGACCGGCATCCGCAGTCGTACGAGCAGTCGTGCGAGCAGTCGTACGGGACGCTCCCGTACCCGGACGAGAAAGGCCGCGCCGTGCGGCGCGGCCCTGAAAAGCGGTACCCGTCGGCCCGTCGCGGGGGTTCAGCCCCCGACCCGCGCCACCAGGACGCAGGCGTCGTCCTCGCGTTCGCCTTCGCCGAACTCCTCGACCACCATCCGCACGCAGTCCTGCGCCGACCCCGCGGCCGTGAACCGCGGCGCGAGGGCGAGCAGCCGCTCGGTGCCGTCCGCCCGGCCGAACTCGATGCTGCACGGAGTCAGTCCGTCCGTGTGCAGGACCAACACGTCTCCGGGTTCCAGCCGTTCCTCGGCCTGCCCGTACGCGGCCCCGGAGGTCGCGCCCAGCAGGACGCCCTCCGGGGGCTGCAGGGAGCGGCCGGAGCCGCCGCGGAACAGCAGCGGGGCGGAGTGGCCGGCCTGCGCCCAGGACAGGACGCGGCGCGCGGGATCGTAGCGGCAGCAGACGGCCGAGCCGAGCGCGGGCTGCACGGAGGACTCCAGCAGCTGGTTGAGCCAGCCCATCAGCGGGCCCGGCTCGATCCCGGCCATGGCCATGCCGCGCAGGGCGCCGAGCATCATCGCCGTCCCGGAGGTGGCCGTGACGCCGTGCCCGGTCAGATCGCCGACGGTCAGCAGCGAGCGGCCGTCGGGCAGGTCCAGCGCGTCGTACCAGTCCCCGCCGATCAGCGCGCTCGTCGCCGCGGGCAGGTAGTGCGCGGCGACGTCGAGGGTCCCGGTGGTGTGGTGCGGGAACCGCAGGGAGCCGCGCCACGGGGGGAGCACGGCTTCCTGCAGCTCGACCGCCAGCCGGTGCTCGGTCTGCGCGATCTCCTGCCGGCGCTGCAGCGAGTCACGGGACTCGCGTACGGCGCGCTGGCTCCGGCGCAGTTCACTCACGTCCCGGAACACGGCCCACATGGAGGCCGTGCAACCGTCGGAGTCGAGTACCGGCTCGCCTCGCATGTGCAGCGTCCGGACGCGGCCGTCGGCCCGGACGATGCGGAACTCGCCGTCGATCGGTCTCCCGTCGACCAGGCAGGCCGTCACCATCGAGGTGAGCAGCGGCTGGTCCTCGGAGAAGAGGGTGGAGCCGAGTTCGTCGAGGGGCAGCGGGCCGGCCTCGGGCGAGCGGCCGAAGATCTGGAAGAGCTCCTCGGACCAGGTGACCTCGTCGGTGAGCAGGTCCCACTCGGCGCTGCCGACGCGCATCTGCTGCGCCTCGGGTCCGGCCTCCGCCCCGGGCGCGTCCTCGGGGAGTTCGCACAGCTCGGGGGCGAGGGGCAGCCCTTCCTTGAGCTGTCCCAGGTGTTCGCCCAGGTCGTCGAGCTGGTGGACGGCGAGGTCGCACAGGGCGCGCTGCCAGCGGCCCTGGGCGTCGTCGTCCACGGCGGTGTCACGGCGCACCGCGTCCACCTCGCCGCGGAGCCGCCGGGTCTGCGAGATCAGAGCGTCCACCGACCCCGGCTCGGGCGGCTGCGCGGGACGGTCCGCGAAGAGGTGGGACGGCATGAGGACTCCGATACAGGCGGCGCGGTACGGCCAACGTCTGAAGGAAGGACCGGTTACGACTGTTGCACAGGCCGCGACGACCCGTAAGGCGTTTGGCAACATCCGTAACGGCCTTGCTTCGGGCATATGCCAAGGGCCTCCCCGGCCCCTCCGTGCCCGTACGAACGAATCCGGACAGCCCGTCCGGGCCCCCCCGGAAGGGCTGTCCGCGGCCGTCCCCGGCGTCACACGGCGATCGGCACCGCGTGGATCTCGCTGGCCGGGTGTCCGGTGCGCTCGTGGATCCGCATGACCGCCTCCGCCGAGGGCGCCTCGGACAGGCAGTACACCGTGCCGGACACGGGGTCGGCCCAGGCGCGCTCGAAGTGCACCTTCTCGTCGCCCTCGATCGCCAGGTCCGCGTTGTGGGCGGCCAGCAGCTCGGCCTCCGTGATGCCCTTCATGCCGTGGTGGACGTCCATGTACATCGTCACCGCCGCACACCTCCTCCTGCGTTTCGGGGGCCCCCGCGCCCCGCGGGGGGGGGCGCCCCGCACCCACACACCACCCCCCCCCCCCGCCCCCCCCCCCCCCC